>JAJDZN010000105.1 GCA_022824585.1 Bryobacterales bacterium
GGGTGTACGACTTCAAAGTGATATAGCAGGGGTTCCGGGCGGTTGAAGGCCCAAGGCAGCGGGGCAGGCATCAGGGGCGGATAGTGCGGTAGGCCCAGAAGTCCTCGTAGAGTCCACTGAGCTTGCAGCAGCGCAAGGCGGCGATCTTATTGGCGCCTGCTTTGGTCCAGTGCATCCCGGAACGCTTCAGGCGCGTGCCGAGCACGGACTTGCAGGCAGACTCTACGATGCCGGAAGAAACGCACAGCCCGCGTGCGCGGAAGTCGGCGTATTGCATGCGCGCGCGGTTGTTTTCGATGTAGTCGGCGCACTGGGTGGCCGCGCTGCAGTCGGCGTGGGAGCGCAGGATGGCCAGCACGTCGTCGAGGCAGCCGTCGTCGAGTTCGTCGCAGCGCACGTCGGCCCACAGCCGGGCGTGCTCGGGCTGGTCGGGGAAGAGCGCTTTCGAGACCGTGTGCAAGTGCTCTTTGGCGTGGAACAGATCCACAATCTGGATCGCGCCGGGGTAGTCTTCGGCGGCGATCTTCCAAATCCAGGCAGCTCCGTCACCGAGGATCACGCGGCGCTGGGCTTGCGGGAAGCCGCGCCGCTCGGCCTCACGCCGCACGCGCTGGGCGAACGGGGAGGGCTGTGGGTCGGTGTCGCGGCTGGCCGCGCTCTCGATCGCGGCCGAGTAGCTGGCCGAGCCGGGGTCGCGCATCGGGCGGCCGGTCTGGGGGTGGCGCGACTGGGCCGTCCAGACTACCGACAGCTTGGCCTCGCGGGTCTTGGCCGAGCCGTCGGGCTGCTTGCCGGCGCGCCCGGCCGTCTCGCTGGAGCGCATCGGCAAGCCGGTGCCGTCCAGGCCGAGATACATGGTCGGGGCCGACGGGCCCTCGGAAGGGAAGGCCCCGGCGCGCTCGGCGGCGGCAATTTCGCTGCCGAGCGCCTCGGCGCAGCGCTCGACCTGCTTGGCTTCCACGCGCACGCCGGCCAGTTCGGCGAGCAGTTCGGAGGACTCGGCGAAGCTGACCAGAGCGGCGCTCGCGCCGGTCATGCGCAGCACGCCGGGCGAGAGCGAGCAGCCGTGCAAGCCTAGGCTGTGGTCGCGCGGGCAGCAGCCGTGGCCGCAGGCCGGGCAATGGTAATAGGCGCGCTGGAGGGTGAGCGGGCCCAGCACGCTCTCGAAGGTCTTGGGGCGGCGGCCGGCGTAGCGGGCCGGCCGACCACAGTCGGGGCAGTCGCGCAGCGGGCCGCAGTGGTCGGAGCGGTCGGCGTCGAGGCGCTGCTCGACGGCGCGCGCGGCGAGTTGCAGGGCGCTGCGGCGGACAGCGGTCTCGACGGCCTCGAAGTCGATGGGATCGTCCGGGCGGGTGCCGACGAAGCGGTCGATCTCGGCGCGGATGTCGGGTGCGAAGCTCTGGCTCAGCGTTTTTTTTTCGCCTGTTCGGCGGCCTCAGCAGTTGGGGCCATGCGGGCCCGGCAGATTTGCTCGCTGATCTGGACCAGTTCCGCGGACAGGGCCTGGAAGCGGCGGTAGTTGGCAATCTGCTGGCGGGCGGTGTCGACTTGGTCGGGGCGCAGCGAGCGGGTGACGGTCTTGCCGTCGGTCTTGAAGGTGAGCGACCAGTAGGGGCCGTGCAGCTTGCCTCCGGGCGAGCGGCATTGGCAGCCGGGCTTGCCACAGGGGCGGGAGCGAGACGAGAGGGAGCCGGGGCGCATGTCGCCGAGTTCGGCGAGCAGCCGCAAGATGCACAGCTTGCGGTCTTGGAGAGCGGAGAGGGAGAGAGTGAGCACAAGGGCCTCCTATCCTCCAGTATATAGTACTGGAGGAATCCGAAATGCAACCCTATACCCAATATGCGACTTCGTCTCAGTTCAGCGGGAAATCACGACCATGTCGTACACCCCTCGGCCCGGCCCGCATCGCGCAGCGAAAGACGCTCCTATATTATGGACAGAGGGGAAATTCCCATGAGCCTACAAGTGCCCGAGCCGCCTTGGGACGAGTCAAAGCAAGTCCCAGATGAAGAAATCGATTTCAGCGACAATCCTGAAACCGAAGAGTGGGAGTGGAAGTACGCCCGCCGGATGAGCCACCCCGAGGCGTTCTCAAAGGAACTGAGCGATGCGTACGATGCCGAATGGCGCGAGCGAAATCGTCAGAAGCTGGCTCAGCAAGAAGAGTCGAACAAGCCGTAACACCTCGGTTGAGGCCGAAGCACGGTTGACTGAACTTGTAGGATCGACTATCGAGTCTGGCTTGCGGCCTTGACGATTTCGAAGCGAGGGGAACCCTTACCCTTCGCCCCAGAGGCGACCCGACACACCGCGTCTGACAGGGCTGTTGCGGGGCTCTACTGAAGTCGTCGCGGGCCGAGCGCCCTTCAATCAAACACAATCTCGGCAACGTACAGGCTGGGAAGGACCTGATTCCAGCCATCAGGGATATCGTCGAATGGTAGCCTGAATGGCACTTCCCCACCCGGTTGTAGACCCTGCGACGACCGCACGATCGTCGAGAGTACGCGGTGGAGTTCGATGCCGTATACGTCGAAGAAGACACAGTTCAGGCGGATGCTGCGCACTGGTCTGTCGCCGATATTCCGGATCGTGCCGGTGATCTCGACCAGTGTCTGGCCAAGCGAGTTGTCTGTGGCCCCCATCTCTACATCGCTGAGGTCGAGGCTGGTGAGATATTCGCGCGCCTCGTCTGTGAGCACAACCTGCTCGACCGGCAGATCCGAGCGCCCCTTCCACTCCAGATAGCCGACGCCAGCTATTCCCAGCAATAGCCCCAGCGCGATCAGCAGCATCATTGCCTTGGACCGCGGCTGCCTGTCTTGTTTGTCGGTTTCCAGCACCTATTCAATTATGGGATGGTTCGCTCCCGCTCAGCTGCGGCGGCCAGTTCGATAATGCTGGCACCAGCGGCGTCGCCGCCAGGCGAACCGCCGTGATCTCATCCAACCAAGCCCATCTTCGCTACAGCCAGAACTCATCGGGCAATCCACTCCAAGATGTCCAAAGCGGGCGGAACCTCTGCCGGGACCGACAGTTCGCCAAGTCTCCCGCTTGCCTCAAATGCCGCCTCGAGCCAGGGCGTCGGAAACGCGGAATGCGCGTTGTACAGCAACAGCCGGGCATGCTCAGAAGTCAGCGCAGCCGCGGCGCGGAAGTCACCTGCGCGGCGCAGCCCCGGAATGAACAAGCTCTGCGCATAGGCCGCGTCGTTTGCCGCGTCGAAGTTGTCCAAGTCCGCCACGATCGCTCCTATGCCGCTATCCAGCGAACCCGCTAGGAGCGCCCAGAGGCCCGTGTGCCCGGATGCCACCAGACTGACTGAGTCCGAACCGGTGTGGCTGCGCAGAAAGGCCGCAGCGGTCAGGATGTCCTGCACTCGGTTGGCGTCGTCGCTGCGGTTGAACACGTGATAGTACCGTTCGGCATTCCGGCCGGCCGCCGCGATATCCCTTTCCGTCGCTGCCGATCCCGTCTGGAACGCATCGATTAGCAGCGTCGGCGCAGCACCTCTCGCCAATGCCTCGCCGACCGCGGACTGCGCGGCGGCATCGACACCGCCGGCATGGACGAACAGGACCGGACGGCCCTTGCGTGAGTCCGCATTCAGGAACCGTGCTGGAATGCGATCGCCGACGCCGCTCCGGCCGATGGCGAGATCGGCACCGGAGATCGCCTTCGCTTCTACGGCCCCGGGCGCAGGCACCTCGGCTAGCAGTGCCAAGGCGAGCCGCTCATGGAACGCCGACCGCGCATTCGCCAAGGACCCGGCATCTTCTATCGCCAGTGCCAGCGTGTCAGCCTCGGCAGCCGCGATCCGCTGGCGCACCAGTTCCTCATGGCTGACCGCGCCTTCGGGCAACGGCCGACCCCAAAGATAGAGCAGAGCACTGAGCTGGTCGGGCCGCGATGAGCGTTCGGTGAAATGCGCGCTCTCCGCATCCCCCAGGATATGCCTGCCGAAGAACTGGTAGACCGCTTCGCGGCTGTCTTGGTGATAGTTGTGCGGCGAGTCGAACTGCCGCCATTCGACGTTGGACTCCGCATCGAGGAGCGCGTAGATGCGCTGCACTGCGGGAAACTCGCGGGTGGGCACGTTTACCGTCCAATCGCCGGTGGCCGACACCAGCAACTGCGGCTTGGGCGCGAACGCGGCGGCGATCTCGACATTGTTGGTGTCGATTCGCAGCAGCGGCGCGTTCTCACAGCGCGAGCCGCCCTGCATCTGGAACGAGACCATGTTCACCGGCGCGGAATAGCCGATTCGGTCATCGACGGCCGCCAGCAGGAACGCCTGCGTGCCGCCGCCGGACGCCCCGGTCACGCCAATGCGGCTGGAATCCACGTCAGGCAGCGACTCCAAGTAGTCCACGACGCGGATGCTGTTCCACAGCTGCAGGCCGAGCGAGCCGAACAGCCACAGCTCCTCGCGCGGACCGGCAAACCCGTGCGGCGTTTGCATCGTGTCATTCCACCCGACCATGTCGTACGCGAACACCACGTAGCCTTGCCGGGCTAGGCTGATCGCGCGTCCCGGCACGGAGTTGAGCTCCGAGTTCTCGAAGCGGCCGTAGCGCCAGTGCCCGTGAGGCGAAACCACTGCGGGGAAAGGGCCGCTCTTGCCGATTGGCCGGTAGAGATTTCCGCCGAGGTAGTAGCCGGGATAGGTCTGCAGCAGAACGCTGGCGACCGAATAGTCTTCGTGTTCGATCACTTCCCCGACGAGCGGGTCAAGCGGCGTCTTGTCGGGCATGGGCAGCAACCCTGCGGAGAAGAGCACCTGCTTGCGCAAGAAAGCCGACCGCTGCTTCCATTCCTCAGCGGTGTAGTCCGGCAGCGAGTACACCATGTCCGTATGCCGGATCGAGGTGTTGCGCGAGTCGCTGTCAGGTATCTCAGCCAGAGCAGCGCTGGCGAACAGCAGGACAGGGGAAAGGATTGCAGCTCTCATGGTGATCACAGATGCAAGGCTAGCAGTCCCACGCACAGGTTCGCGACGCCGGCTAGCCACGAGCCCCCCTGCCCACGAAATGAACTGCGGCGGTGGTGGCGCGCTCGCCACCACACTAACGGATCCAGTGTTTCTCGTGACATCTCTCGCAAGCGTCGATGAGCAGGTTGCCGGCCTCTCCGATGGCCTCCGGGTCGCGTGCCCGGGCCGCCTTCAGGGCGGCCTCGCCGGCCTCGGCCAAGGCGCGCGATGTCGCGGCCCAGACATCCGAGTCCTCGGCCCGCCCGTCGCGCATCAGCAGAGTGCCTGACTCGGCCAAGAGCACGGCGCTGTTGCGCACCTCGTCCCAACCGGAGTCGTCTTGGGGCACGTTGCGCGGCACGTCGAACAATTTGTTCGACGCGGGGATCACCATCGCCTGCATCAATTCCGTGATCGTGGCCTCCGGCGGGGGCTCGGTCACTTGAGGCGACCCGATGGACGCCAGCCAAAGCCCGCCAGCGATTCCGAGGCGCCACCCGACTGCTGCTCGCCGCTTCAATGCCTAAACCCTTGTCGCGCAAGAATTGTACCGCCCGAGAGCGTAACTTGCGACAATCGACCTTAAGGTGCTCCACGGCGCAAGGGCTTGATTGCAACGGCCGGGCGGCTAAGTGCCCGCAGTGCCGCGCTCCGTCCGAAACGAGGACCGTTCCGCATGAAGATCCAAAAAAAGTCAGCTCTCCATTACCATAGTCACCCGCGGCCGGGCAAGATCTCGATCGCTCCGACCAAGCCCTCTGATACTCAGATCGATCTCAGCCTGGCCTACTCGCCCGGTGTCGCCGAGGCCTGCCTGGAGATCGTGCGTGACCCGCGGCTGGCGGGGCGCTACACCTCGCGTTCGAATCTCGTCGCGGTGGTCTCCAACGGATCCGCCGTGCTCGGTCTCGGCAATATCGGGCCGCTCGCAGGCAAGCCCGTGATGGAGGGCAAGGCAGTCCTGTTCAAGCGGTTCGCCGACATTGACGTATTCGATCTCGAGCTCAACACGGCCGATCCGGACGAGATCATCAGGGTCGTCGAACTGCTGGAGCCAACATTCGGCGGCATCAACCTAGAAGACATCAAGGCACCTGAGTGCTTCCATGTAGAGGAGGAACTGCGCAAGCGCGTCAGCATTCCGGTCTTTCACGACGACCAGCACGGCACGGCCATCATCAGCGGCGCCGCGCTGATCAACGCCGCCGAGATCGCCGGCAAGGACCTCGGCTCCCTGCGGGTGGTCATCAACGGTGCTGGAGCAAGTGGCATCGCATGCGCTGACCTCTACCTGAAGCTGGGCGTAGACCTCTCCAATCTGCTGTTGCTGGACTCACGCGGCGTAATCCATACCGATCGCGTCGACGGCATGAATCGCTTCAAGGAGCGCTTCGCGGCAGACACCGAACTGCGCACGCTCGAGGAAGCGACAAAAGGAGCCGACGTGTTTGTCGGGCTCTCCAAGCCGGACGTGCTCACGACCGAGATGCTGCTCTCAATGGCGGACAGCCCGATCGTGTTCGCGCTCGCAAACCCCGACCCGGAAATCGAGTACGGCCTAGCGACGGCGACGCGCGAGGACGCCATCATTGCCACCGGCCGCTCGGACCACCCGAACCAAGTCAACAACGTCCTCTGCTTCCCGTCCCTGTTCCGCGGCGCACTGGACGTCGAGGCCACCAGCATAAATTCCGAGATGGAACTGGCCGCCGTGCGGGCTCTGGCGGACCTAGCCAAGGATCCCGTGCCGGACTCGGTGCGCCGGATCTACACCAGCGAGCAACTCGGGTTCGGCCCGCAGTACATCATTCCCAAGCCGTTCGACCCACGCGTGACGCCTGAGATTGCCAGCAAGGTGGCCGAAGTGGCTATCAGCAGCGGGGCCGCCAGCAAGAGGATCGAATTGGAAGACTACCGTCAGGCCCTGACAGTGCGGCTCGACAGCAGCCAGGAAGTCTACCAGATGATCTTGGACCGCGCCAAGGAGGATCCGCGTCGGCTCGTAATGACGGAGGGCGATCACGAGAAGATCTTGCGGGCGGCATTCGTCCTAGATCAAGAGCGGATCGCCAGGCCCGTGCTGCTGGGCAACCCGGAGAGAATTCTCCGCAAGGCGGAGGAGCTGATGCTGCCGACGGACGGCTGGGAGATTATCGAACCGGAGCACTCTCCGCGTTTGGACCAGTACGCCCAAGATCTCTTTAGGCTCAGGCAGCGCAAGGGCTGCACCTACGAGGACGCCCACGAGATGCTGCGCGACCGGATTGCGTTCGGCTGCATGATGGTGCGCTCCGGCGATGCCGACGGAGTGGTGGCCGGCATCACTCGCCACTACCCCGAGACTCTGCGCACGGCGCTAAGGATCATCGACCGGCGTGCTGGCGTCCGCAAGGTGTCCGGCCTTTACATGATGATTCGCCAGCGCAAGATCTACCTGCTGGCCGATACCACGGTCAATATCGATCCGAGCCCTGAGGACCTCGCTGAGATCGCGATGCTAGCCGCACGGCGTGCGAGGCGACTGGGCATCGTGCCGCACGTGGCGCTCCTGTCGTTCTCCAACTTCGGCTCGGCGAGGAATCCCGACTCCGAGCGGGTCACGCAGGCAGCCGAAATCTGCTCAAGGTTGGATCCCGGCCTGATCGTGGACGGAGAAATGCAGGCCGATACTGCACTCGATCCCGACATTTCGGAGGAGTTCTTTCCGTTTTCCAAGCTCCAGAGCGAGGCAAACGTCCTGATCTTCCCGAACCTAGCCGCGGCAAATATCGCCTACAAGCTGCTTCGGCAGTTTGCGGGCGCGCGTTCGGTCGGGCCGATCCTGATGGGCATGGCCAAGCCCGTGGCGGTCCTACAGAAGGGCTACAACGTAGAGGAAGTGATCACGCTGTCAGCGGTTGCGGTTCATGACGCACAGGAGGGTCATGTGGCCCACTCAGCGGTTGCCGCGGATTGACCTCCTGGCGCACCTGCGACGAGGAGAAACGGCGACGAGTTCGGGCCTGCGGGCCGGTTGGCTCATCCATGGGATGGCGCCGGGCGCTGGGATCCATCCAACGCGCCTGACCTAGCGACCGACAATCTCACAGATTCGGGCGCTCCACTGTTCGAGAGCCGAGGGAAGATCCGCGGGCATTGCCACCACATGCACCGCCATGCCCGCCGCGCGGGCGGCTTGGACACCGGCAGAGGAGTCTTCAAATACCAAGCAGTGCCCGGGATCGGAAATGTCGGACGCGGCCTGCAGCTTCTCGAACGCCAGCAAGTACGGCAGAGGATCGGGCTTGAGCCGCTCCACATGCTCTGCGCAGATGACAAAGCGCATGCAATCCGCGATGCCCTGCCGTTCTAGGATCGGCACCACGTCGGGAATCGCGCTAGATGAGACTACTCCGAGCGGCACGCGCTCGCAATTGGCGCGAATCCAGGCCGCCACGCTCGGATGAGGCACGAGTTCTTGCAAGGCGCGCCGTCTGTATACGGAGTGCTTGCGCGCGCGTCCGGCTTTGATCGCCTCGGGTGTGCGCGGCCGCCCGGCCAAGTCTAGGAAGAATTCGCAGGCGCGCGTGTCGCTGATGCCGACAAGGTTGCGCTTGTAGTCCTCCCAGCCCACTGTCACGCCCCAAGGCTCGACCGCTTCCAGCCACGCTTCGTGGTGCAGGTACTCGCTGTCGAACAGCGTGCCATCAAAGTCGAACAATACCGCTCGGACCGGTGAGCTAGGTTCTCTCAAGTTCCAGTCTAGCGACGTGCCGGTGCATGTAAATCATGTCCTTGGAACGTGATCGGGTTGGCTCGGGCGAGGAGGGTATGCGTCAGGATCTTCTCCAACGCTCGCACTGAGGTTGAGCGACGTTGCCGTCGCCCCGAACAGCCACCCAGCCCAGCGCTGCCGTCAAGATCGAAGGATTGCGACCTGCGATTGCCGCAGCTGGTGCTGATGGGCACTTGGTCGGCGCTATCCGACTGCCGCACGCCTTGGGCGCGCAGCATCACGATGCCAGCCCAGTCCGCATCGCGCTTCGCGGTCGTGCGCGCGATTCCACAGATGGGCAACTTATGAGCGTCCCCCCTGCGCGGATATGCTTTACCGGTTCTCGCGTAGTTTCTGCGTTCATTGAAGGAGCGCTGCGAATCTGTGCTTGAGTAGGGTTGGGATGCTTCATCCAGAGTCCCGGTGCGCCTGCACATAGCTTTCGAGGACGCGGTTCATCCGCGTTTGGTATCCCTTGCCTGATGCCCTGAAATACTCGAGCACAGATCGCTTGACACGCATCGTGATCTGTTCCGTGTGGTCAGGTTCAACCAACTCGGCTTCGCGCCAGAAGGTCTCGTCCAGTTCGCGGATGTCGCCGAAGTCGATACTCTTGTCCTGCGCGGCCGCGATCTGCCCGGTCGTGAGGGGCCTACTGTATTTCATCACGGCACCTCTGCCCTTCCTTGCGAGACGCGGGGCGAGCCGAAATCAGACGGATGCGCCCTTCTCGTCGGGTGTGGGTAATCACGATCAGCGCTTCGTCTCCCACTTGTCCAATGCTGACATAACGATCCTCGCCATAGTCCTTGCGGCGATCGCGCGAAGTCAGCAGAGGCCAATCGAAAACGCGTTTCGCTATCTCGACGCTGACGCCATGCTTTCGGATGTCAGCCCAGGTGTTGGCCTCGTCCCATTCGAACTTCCTCACTATGCATGTACATCTTGTACTGACTGAATCGAAGAAGCTTGCGATGCGTTTAGGCATCCACACAGTTCTTGGAAGCTACCCCTCCGAGCTCGCCCGTAGCCGTTCCGGCCGTCGCGCGATCCATCTTGTGCCTACCCGCAGGGGAGGAGAGGTCGTTACCGATCCTCTTCCCCCACGATCTGCAGTCTCCATTGCTGTGCAGTGCCAGACGTCAGACGGCTCGACCGAGAGGCCGAAACTCTAATCGGCTAGTGTGGCGCGCCAATGTCACCCACACGAAGCGGCGGCTCATGCACATTGCGCACTCGACCTTGCCGCCAACACTACAACCTCGCACGTCTCTTGACTTCCCGAACGAAGTCTGAGACGCTCCACAGCCACTTGCGCTGCTCCGCAGTGTACGCGTCTTGGATCGGACGAGGTACGACTAACTGCATATCCGATTCCCTCATTTGGTGGGTCTGCGTCTCCGAAATCGCTGCTTCGAGTGTTAGCACGTGTCCTCTCTGGATCTTGGATGGTTCGTCCAGCAGTTGCCGCCATCGCACGTTGCAGCTTGACTTTGCACCAAGCATGGTCAGGTGCAGGTCTCGGGGTTCGGAAGCAGCTCGATACGCCTCTCCGCTCGTAAATACGAAGTCTGGACGGTGCTTGTTCTCTGTAGAGAATCCACGAACATATGAAAGCTGATGCGCCCGAAACACGGCTTCCAAGTGATTCCCTAACGAACGCCCGATGCGCGACTCTCGGCACTTCTGGATTCTCAGTGCGAACCTGATGCATCCATCAACATCGGCCTCTCCGTCTTCCCGGAGAAATCCAAGATCACTTTGGAGCCGCTTCGCCACGATGCGGCGCTCAAGCCGCCGAAATATCGCATCCTCGCGGTCTAGCCATTCGACCAGGACTGCATCCGGGTCCTCGTCGGCCCGTACTTCGCCCAAGCGTTCCCGGGCGAGCCGAGACAGTTCGGCGGTATTCGGAAACGTGTCTCCCAACGGATCGACAATTGTGTCGATCGACTTGGCGATCGGATCCTTGAACTGAACCCCCATTTGGTCGAGGATCATCCGTGCGGAAAAGTTCAGGCCCGGTTCGCCTGTCTTTATCTCACGCCATGCAAGCAGAGTTCCACTTGAGTGTGAGTCGCTGGCTTCCAAGCCGAACAACCATGAGACCTGTCGCTGGCCCGTCGATCCGTCTGGCGTAACGATGAAGTACAGCGTCCGGCCTGGGGTGATCGCCAGAAACAGAGTGTCCCCTTGTCGCATCAACTCGGTTACCCGGTTGGCCCGATAGCAGAGCCGCCATTCGGGATCCCGGCGAGTATGGCTGCTCCGCGCGCAGAAATGGGTAGCCCATCCTTCATCGATGACACATTCTCGATCGTCGGCGAGCGAGACAAAGATCGCCTTGAGCCGTTCCTTGCCGCCAGCGGGCAGGAATAGGCGGCGCATTTGGCTCGTGGTGCCGATCTCATGCCGCTCCGAGATCTTCGGTTCAGCGTCCACGGTACGAAGGCGCTTCACTCCAACGCCCACAAAGTAATCTCGTAAGTGCCCGCGCGTCATAGTGCTTCACTCCATCAGGTGCTTCGCCGACGTCACCAGCGTGAAGTCGCTACATGCTGCGGTTACGAGAGCCAAGAACTGCGCATAGAAGCCGGACCGCTTGTCTCTCACACCTGATTGATGCGCCACTAGCTCAGTTCAACTCCTTTGTTGCGATCGTTGTTGCCGCGACTGCGCGAATTGCAGGTCAGTAGTTGTGTCATCAAACCCAATTATAACATTCTAATCGATTTATAGAACAATTCAGATCCATAAAATTCTTGAGTAGATTATACTAATTATCAATAGATCATGGTTCGCTAGATCGCTGCAATAGCCGACTCCGTTTCCAGGCCGGAAAGGCGTACAACTAGATCGGTGCGAGGCTTGGCCCGGAGCACACGCCCCCCTCGCTCTGGGCTCTTGCAGTCGCAACACGCCCGTTGGTCAGAGATGATGCAGCCCTGTTCGTGTCGCGCTGCCAGCATTGCTCGATCCTTGGCACTGCCTTCACTGACGTGCAATCGACCGACCGCCGTCCGCTATAATCGTGCGTCCCTGTGACGCCCCCTGCGCTCCGCTGGATTCTGGTTAGCTGCCTTCTCGCGGTCGGCTGCTCGGGCAACGAAGAGTCATATCCGTCCAAGGAGATCAAGCTCATCGTTCAGGCGTCGCCCGGCGGCGCTTCCGACATGGTCTCCCGGGTAATGGCGTCACTGGCGGAAGGCCACCTGAACGTCCCCATCGTTTGCGAGTACAAGCCCGGCGCCAGCGGTGCCTTGGCTTTCTCGTTCGTGGCCCGCCGACCGTCGGACGGTTACACCATCGGACATGCTCCCGTCGAAATCGCCATCGTCCGCTCGCTGGGCTACGCCGACATCGGACCGTCCGACGTATCGCTGATCTGTCTGGTGTCCAAGACCGCCCCGGCACTCGTGGTCCATCCAGACTCTCCGTGGCAGAGCTTCGATGACTTCATTGCTGCTGCCAAGGCTGAACCAGGCAACATCGTCATGGCGAACTCGGGGATTGGCTCGATCTGGCACTTCAATATCCTGCTTCTCGAGCAAGGCACAGGCGCGCGCTTCACACACCTTCCCTACGGAGGCTCTGCCCCGGCTCTTGTGTCCGTGATCGGCCGGCACTCCGATGCGGCGGTCGCCGCCGTCGGCGAGGTGATTTCGCACGTCCGAGCCGGGAGCCTGCGCGCCCTGGCCGTCTTTGACGCTGGACGCGCCGGTGTCATGCCCGAGGTGCCCACGAGCCATGAACTCGGTTACCCGATCGGAGCGCCCGCATGGAGCGGATTCTACGGCCCGGCCGGGATGCCTGCGGAGCGCGTCGCCATGCTAGCCGACGCATTCAAGACCGCCTTCGAAACCACGGAGTGGGCCGAGTTCTGCAGGGAGCTCGGAATGGAGGCCCACTACTTGGGCAAGGAGGACTTCGCGGCATTCGCCTTGGAACAGCAGCGTTTCTTCGAGAGCCGGATCCCCCAGCTCGTCCGCTTGGAGAACCCGTAAGTGCGGCACGCCGACACAATCTGCGGCGCACTGCTCGCGGCTCTTGGCTGTGGCTTGATCGTCAGCGGGGCGGCGTTTCCGGCCGCAGCCGGCGGGCTGCCCGGCGCAGGGTTTTTTCCACAGGCGATCGGCACTCTGATGGCATTGCTTGCATCCGCGCTCCTGCTGCGGGGACTGCGCGGCCGCTCCGAGGGGCCGTTCTCTATCGAAAACATGCGCGAGGTTGCCGTGACCGCGGCCTTGCTGCTGGCGTACTTGCTGCTGTGGGGCACTGGCTGGTTTGTCGTTCGGACGGCAGTGTTCTTGGCGATCATGTTGAGCCTGCTAGGCCAGCGATGGATCCCGGCCTTGGGCTACGCTTCCGCGCTGGCGGTGCTCGTGTATCTGGCTTTTGACGTAGGCCTGAACGTCACCTTGGAGTGAGCGCTATGGAGCCGGCACGTCTGAAATTCGCGGACCGCTGGAGGATTCCGGACTGATGGCCGAAATCTTGGCGGGCCTGTCGGCCGTCCTGGCATGGCAGGTACTGGGGTTCCTAGCCATCGGTGTATGCCTGGGAGCGGTCTTCGGAGCCCTGCCGGGCTTGACGGCCACCATGGGCGTGGCCCTGTTGACGCCGCTCACGTTCTGGGTCTCGCCCGAGCAGGGCCTGGCGATGCTGCTCGGCATCTATTGCGGCACCATTCCGTCCGGCGGCATTCCCGCAATCCTGATCAACGTCCCCGGCACGCCGGCTTCCATCGCGGCCTCGTGGGACGGCTACGCGCTGACCCGCAAGGGCCAAGCGGGGCTGGCCTTGGGAATCAACGCACTCGCTTCGACCACCGGCCAGCTCACCAGCATCGCCTTTCTGGCCTTCCTCGCCTTCCCGATCGCCAGTTTCGCCCTCAGATTCGGCCCTGCCGAGTACTTCGGACTGACGTTGCTCGGCGTCAGTCTGATGGCCGGCGTCTCCGGCGGACACGTGCTCAAGGGCGTGCTGGCCGGTACTCTCGGATTGGCCCTGGCTTTGGTGGGGCTGGACCCGATGACCGCCTACCCGCGCTACACGTTCGGGATGTCGGAGTTCTTGGACGGAATCTCGTTCGTGCCCGTGATGATCGGGCTGTTTGGGCTGGGAGAGGTGCTGGTGCAGATCTCGGATCGCCAGTCGGCCCAAGTGTCAGCTGCCGCCGCGATCGGCCGCGTCCTGCCTAAGATCGCCGATGCCAAGCGCATGGCGAGGGCGACCTTCAGCGGCGCGGCCGTCGGCACGATGGTGGGGGCGATCCCGGCCGCCGGTGGCGATATAGGCGCGGTGATCGCGTGGGAGCAGGCCCGTCGGACATCCTCTGACGGGGATAGCTTTGGGAAGGGCTCCCTGAGCGGTCTCGCCGCGAGCTGCTCGGCTTGCAACGCCGCCATTGGCGGGGGGATGACTACGATGCTCACGCTGGGCATACCCGGAGATGCCGTTTCGGCCATCCTCATCGGCGCCCTGCTGATCCACGGCATCCAGCCCGGCCCGCTGCTCTTCGCCAACAATCAGGCATTCGTCTTCTCGATCGTCTTCCTGATGATCTTCGCCTCCCTGCTGATCATGGTCATCGGCATCTTGGGAGCCAAGCCCTTGGCAAAGGTGCTGAGCATTCCCGCCCCATGGCTTTGGGCAGGCATCATTGTGTTCGGCACTGTGGGTGCCTACGCGCTGAACAACGCGGTCACCGACGTGTGGGCCATGTACGCCGCGGGCGTTGCGGGCTTCCTGTTCCGCAAGACGCAGATCCCGCTCGGCCCGCTCGTGCTCGGACTGATCCTGGGCCCGCTGATGGAATCCAACCTGCGTCGAGCGCTCATCCTCAGCCGCGGCGATTGGTCGGCCATGCTGACGCGCCCGATCTTGCTGGTTTTCCTGGCCGCAACGCTGCTGTCGCTGCTTTGGCCACTCGTCCGAGCGAGACGAGGGCGAGCCAAGCGCAGCCAAGACACGATTCCCGACGCCTAGCACATTCGACAGTGCGTCGGAGGGGTCGTCTGGATAGAACCGATCCAGCTGCCCGCGGAGCGACGCGCAAAGACCTCCGAAGTTCGAGGAAGAGGACGATGGACACGCTACGGCTCAGGGCCGCTCAACCGATCTGACTCTGGGGATCGATCGCGATCATCGCTGCTGCATGGATCACTGACCCGACCTTGGTGGCAGTGGCGCGGCCGCGACTACAGCGCCGTCACCGAGAGCGCCGCCCCGCGCCAGTTCTCCGCCAGCCAAAGCGTCAAGCGGCGAATCACTGTGCCCGGAGAGGGACATTGGCCCCTCGGTGTCAGCGTCCAAGCGCCTTGCGCCACAACAGTCGCGGTCTCGGAGAAGGATGCCAGCGAAGGGGACTGCCCGTTCTAAGACCTCTGGTGATGCGCTTCGGCAACGAGCGTCGGCGCCGACCTCGAGTTCCGACAAGCCGCACGTGGGCTTCTACCGGCGCTACCGCCGCTTCGCGCCGAACACAGTGGTGACGGACCGAGAAATCTTGATCGCCAACTTTGGCTACCGCGGCAGTTACGACTGCAGCATGGCTGGCAAAATGCTGGCCGTGAAGGCGATGGGCGCCGAGCCTTCTACCCCATCGTCTGTGATCGTTGACGGCAAGCTGCATTCGCACAGCGAGGTCGAACTGTTCTGCATCAGTTCGAGCTAGCGTGGCCGCCGATCGCATACACGGCAGCCTTCGCAGTCTATGGCAGAAGTCCAAGGGGCACGAGATCTTGGTTCGTAAGAGCAGTCAGGTGGCTGTCGGGGGCCCAGCCGGATGCCAAGCGGCTATTTCGGAGCGTTTGGGCGACGTCTCTTGGGCCAAGACAGGGTGGAGCCGAACTGGTCTGCCCATTCAGGACTTCTGCCGCAGGCTGTTATACAGCCGCAATCAACAGTGTGTATGATAGTACACACTTGCGTAGCGTCGGATATGGAACGTCAGAGTCGCAAGCTAATTCAGCTGTTGGAGCGGGATGGCTGGGTGCGCGTCGCTGTCAAGGGCGGTCACTGGCAGTTCAAGCATCCCTTCAGGAAGGGTCGTGTAACGGTGCCCCACCCAAAGCGGGACCTCAAGCGCGGTACCCTCGTTTCAATCTACAAGCAAGCTGGCTGGAAATGACTGGAGGACAGGAACATGCGTTATGTTGCATTCATCCACCACGATGGCGAGCCCGGATACGGCATCAGCTTCCCCGATTTCCCGGGGTGCGTGTCCGATGGTGACACGATTGACGAGGCGATCCTGCGTGGCGGCGAGGCACTCGCCTTCCACTTGGAAGGCATGGTCAACGACAACCAGAAGATCCCAGATCCGCGCTCTGTTGAGGAAATACAGAGGGATCCGAGTCTTCAGGAGTGGCGTGAGGGAGCGACGCTTTGCATCGTCCCGGCGATCCTTGATAAGGGTTCACCGCGGAGGATCAACATCTCGGTCGACTACGGTCTCTTGCAAGCCATCGATAACGAAGCCAAGCGGCGCGGCATGACCCGGTCTGCGTTCCTTTCCGGTGCTGCGCGCAAGGAGATCGAAGAGCGCTCCCTCGGCAGCTGAGCATCCCCTCTGTGCGTTCTGGCAACTAGCCGCTTAAGCGCCTGTGGCAAGAGTCGACGAAGGCGAAACGAGGGTCCCGCGACAACTGAGGCGAAACGCGTAAGGTCTTGTGTCCTAGCTGGCCACTGGCATCACATCACAGGAAGGGGATTCGCAGAGTGGGTCTGGACGCATGACGGCCGCCAACGAATAGCAAGACCCGAGGCTCCGGTATTTGCCAACGGCACCAGGTCTGGAGAGCGGAACAGGCACCAATGCCTGCCAGCACCGCTGCCCAGTCCTTGCTTGCCTTGCGACCTGCTTATAGACCATATTTGGACTTGGAAGGAGGATTGCCTGTGAAGTTGTCGAGACAGATCAAGCCGATCAGCTATCTCAGGGCCCACACGGCCGAGATCGTCCGCACGCTGGGCGAGAGGCAGGAGCCCTTGATCATCACTCAAAACGGGGAAGCCAAGGTAGTCATCCAAGATATCGATAGCTACGAAGAAACGGAAAACACGATTGCCCTACTCAAGATCCTCGCACTTGGTAACCGCCAAATCGAAGCAGGCCAGACGGAACCCGCTTCGGATGTCATCGCGAGGATCCGAGAGCGGAGCCGGGCCGGTAGCGCCTAATGGCCTTCTTGGTTCGGCTGACTGCTGATGCGGCATGCGACTTAAGGGAAATTCACGACTACATCTCTCGGCACTATGGACCGGGTAGCGCGGATCATGTGCTAGATCAGATCGAAATCGCTCTCAGCAGCCTTGTGGAGTTTCCCGAGCACGCGAGCCATGTGAAGGAACTCCTGCAGATCGGGATTCTGGCATACCGTGAGATCTGCTTTGAGCCCTACCGCATCATCTATCGGGTGACCGCAGACGTCGTTCACATACTCGTGATCTTTGATGGGCGACGTGACATGCGGACGCTGCTAGAGCGGCGCTTGCTACGAGTCCGAACCTAAGCTGCTGCTGGGACAGAATCAAGGCGTGCGAGGCCTTCGTTGGTAGAGGCGCGGTCAGGTGCCCGTAGAGAGGCCCTGCTGGATGCCAAGTCGGGCGGGTATGAGCGCTTGAACAGGGGCCTTCGGTTCGAGACAGGGTGGAGCCTGAACCGACCTGCCCACTCAGGACTGCTGCCACAGCATGTTCAGTGAATGTGGCACGTGGAATCGGCCAGATCGATGCGACTCTTCAGTTGTTCGGCGCTCGGGCGACAGCTGGCGATTACCGGGTCATTCGACATGTCCGACCGATTGCCTTCAAGCGGGCACGCAGTTACCCCTCGCCTTGGCCGATATGCCGCCGCGTTGTCCTGCTCTCAATGAGAAAACTCGCCAGCGTCGCAAGCAAGGCACCGCTTGAATGCTGTAATAGCATGCTTCGGCCTGCGAACCGGTCCTGAAGAATGCGCGCAACAGAAACCAAGCCTGATGGGCGCGCGGGGCTCAGACCCGTAGCCCAGACCGCGCGCATCGACTCGATCGACGTGCTGCGGGGCGTCGCGCTGCTCGGCATCCTCGTCATGAACATCCAGCTGTTTGCGATGCCCCAAGCGGCGTACTTCAACCCCACCGCCTACGGCGATCTCACGGGCGCGAATCTCTGCGTCTGGGTCGCGGGCAGGATGCTGGCAGACCAAAAGTTCATGACCGTCTTCTCGATGCTGTTCGGCGCGGGTATCGTCCTGATGTCCGGAAGGGCGGAGGCGCGCGGGGAATCCAGTCGGCTGCACTATCGGCGGATGGGATGGCTCCTAGTCATCGGGCTGCTCCATGCGCACTTGCTCTGGTCAGGTGACATTCTCTTCCTCTACGCCGTCTGCGGGATGCTCGTTTACCCGCTGCGCCGCCAGCCGCCGGGACGACTGCTTGTGCTCGGGACGGTGTTGGTCGGCGTCGCCTCGGCGCTCTCCGTCGTCACGGGTTTGTCGCTGCCGTACTGGTCGGGGCAAGAGCGGGCCGAATTCCTGGCCGAGGTGTGGCAGCCGACGCCCGAGATGATTGACGCGGAACTGGGCGCGTATCGCGGGGAGTGGCTCGACCAGCAGCCCGTCCGCTCGGAGGCAGCTTTCGAGTTCGAGACCTTCGTTCTGATCGCGTGGGGCATGTGGCGCGCCGGTGGGTTGATGCTGATCGGGATGGCGCTCTTTGCGCAAGGCGTGTTCAGCGCACGCCGGTCGTTTCAGTTCTACGCCACGCTGATCTCGCTGGCGATCGTGATCGGCCTTCCGGTCCAAGGCTACGGGATCTCGCTCGATTTCGAGCGCGGGTGGCCGGCTTGGTCATTCTTCTTGGGTGTGCAGTTCAACTACTGGGGGAGCCTCGTAGTCAGTCTCGGCTACATCGGCGCAGTCATGTTGGCGTGCCAAAGGCCGTCGCTTCGGCGGTTCACTGGTCCGTTCGCATCCGTCGGGCAGACCGCTCTGACCAACTACCTGCTCCAGACGGTCATCTGCACGACGATCTTCTACGGCCACGGCCTGGGGTGGTTCGGCTCGGTGGAACGTGTTGGGCAGGCCGGAGTGGTGGCAGGCGTTTGGGCGGCGCAACTCATCGCCTCGTCGCTCTGGCTCCGCCGGTACCGCTTCGGGCCGGCCGAGTGGGCGTGGCGGTCACTTACCTACGGTATTCGCCCGCCGCTGCGAAGGGTGATTACGCCTGAGCCCGCGCAGAGAACGCCGTGGCACCAGTCCTACAGGTTGCGACCGGGGGGTGTTCTTCTTGCCGGAGACCGCTTTCGCTGCGATCGGCCGGCCATGCCGATGCGTCCGACCTTGCGCGCTTTCCTGATCGCGACGGCGCTTTCTCTGCTCTGGCCGCTCGTCCCGGCGGGACGAAGCGCGGCCGGACGCAACCAAGCCGCCATTCCTGACGCCTAGTCAATTTGGCCGTGCATTTGAGGGACTGGGAGGCGTCGAGGCCATGGGCCCGCCTTCCGAACGGCACGCGCAAGGAATAAGGCTTCAAGGAAAAGGACGATGAAGATGCCAAGACTCTATGCCGCTTCGCGGCTCGCACGCTACGGATTGATCGCGATCCTTGGAATTGCTTGGAGCGCGGCCGCGGCCGGGCCAGAGGCCAAGGATTCCTGGCGGCAGTGGCGCGGGCCCAACAACAACGGCGTGGCAGAGAGCGACGCCCCGCTCAACTTCTCCGGAACCGAAAACGTGAAGTGGCGCATCAGCGTGCCGGGCAAGGGGCATTCCACGCCCGTGATCTCCGGCCAAGCGCTTTATCTCACCACCGCCGCGATTTCGGAAAAGGATGACGGCGCAGGTGATTTCCCTCTGTACGACTTCTTGGTACTGGCCTTCGACAAGGACACCGGCAAGCAGCTCTGGCGCCAGACCGCGATTTCCAAGAAGCCCCACGAGGGCTATCACCGGCGCTACGGCAGCTACGCGTCGAATTCTCCGGTGACCGACGGGGAAATCCTCATAGCGAACTTCGGATCCCGCGGTGTGTACGCCTACGACATGGATGGCAAGCTGCTGTGGTCCAAGGACTTCGGGCCGATGCACATGCGCAACGCTTTCGGCGAGGGTATCGCTCCGGTGCTCCACGAAGACAAGCTCATCCTGCAGAAGGACCACGAGGGCGATTCCTACGTCGTGGCCTTGGACAAGTCCACCGGCAAAGAGCTCTGGCGCACGCCCCGCAACGAGCGCAGCAGCTGGGCGCAGCCGATCGTGGTGGAGCACGGCGGGCGCAAGCAGCTGGTGACAAGCTCCGAGCGCATACGCACCTATGACCTCGACACGGGCGAGCTGATCTGGGAAGCGGGCGGGCTGGGACCCAACGCGATTCCGGCAGTGATCAACGTGGACGACGAAATGGTGATCGCCATGACCGGCTACCGCGATCCCAACCTGCTCGCCGTTCAGCTTGGCGGCAAGGGCGACATCACCGACGACGGCGACTTCGTGAAGTGGACCAACCAAGTCGGAAACGCCTATTCGGCGTCGCCGGTGCTGCACGAGGGAATCCTGTACTTCGTCACGGATCGGGGAATGGTCAACGCATTCGAGGCCAAGACCGGCGAGAAGTACTACCACCAGCAACGCTTGCCGGAAACGTACTCGTTCAAGGCCTCTCCCGTGGCGGCCGCCGGCAAGCTCTACCTCGCTACCGAGCAGGGCGATGTGGTCGTGCTCAAGCTGGGGAAAGAGTACGAGGTGCTGGCTGTCAACAAGATGGGGGACGAGTTCTTCATCTCCTCGCCGGTGATCGTCGACGGCAGGCTGTACCTGCGCAGCGAGGACGAGCTGTTCTGCATCAGCTCGAGCTAGCCGGCAGCGGTTCCGTCCCTTGCAGTCCCCTGCATGGGTGACGAACAGCGTTGGCGGCGCGGCGACCGCAGTCTCCGCGCCGCCTGTCTGCTCAGCGACTTCGACGGCATAGCCGCGCCTAGGTCGCACCAGGTTGCGGGCCTATGCGGGTTCGGCCACCGGCTCCGGCCGCGCGCCTGCCAAGCGGGACGCGGTCTCTCGAGCAACCGCCGTTTCGTCCGCCTCGGAGAACCGCACCGCGAAGGCGAGGAACGAGACCAGAGTCACGACCGCGCCTAGCGTCAGCAGCGCCTGCGGCCAGCTGAGGCTTTCGGCCTTGAAAAGGAAGCCCGCGGCCACGGCACCGGCGTTCCCGCCCGCGCCGACGATGCCGGCGACGGCTCCGAGCGCCCGCTTGTTGATGAACGGCACCACCGAATACGTAGCGCCTTCGGACATCTGCACGCACAGGCTGAAGAGGATCAGCGTGGCGATCGCCAGCGGCAGAACGGACTGCTGCGAGAACAGCATCAGCGCGAGACCTTCTAGGAAGAGGATGCCCGCAAGGAACCAGACGCGGCCGCGCAGGCCCCAGCGCAGGCCCCAGCGGTCTCCGACGATCCCGCCCAGAGTCCGGGCGAATATGTTCATCAGGCCGAATAGACCGGCCACCAGTCCGGCAGTCGCGAGGCCAAGCCCGAAGTAATCGTGGAAGTACAGCGCGGCGATGTTGTTGATCGTGAGCTCGACCCCGAAGCAGGCCCCGTAGATCAGGAAGAGCGCCCAGACCCGCGCGTCAGAGCACGCTTTCAGGAACGCGCCCTCGACGGTCTTGGCGCTTGCAAGGGCTCCCGACTGCCGCAGGTCCTTGTAGCTGCCGTCCGGGGAGTCCTGGGTCAGCTTCCAGTAGAGCGCGGAGGTTCCCAGCAGGGCGAGGCCCGGAACGACCATCGCGACCCGCCACCCCATGGCCTGGTCAGCGGCGAAGGTCATCACCGCCGCGAAGAGCAGGGGCATGGCCATCTGCGTGACGCCGCCGCCAAGGTTGCCCCAGCCTGCGGTCGTCGCGTTGGCCGTGCCGACGATGTTCGGCGCGAACATCACGGAGGTGTGGTACTGGGTGATGACAAAGGACGCACCGATCGCGCCGATGGCGAGGCGAAAAAGCAAGAACGTCTCGTAGCTGTCCGCCAAGCCGATCGTCATCACCGGGATCGAACCCAGTGCCAGCAGCCACGTATAGGCTTTTCGCGGGCCGATCTTGTCGCACAGCCATCCGATCGCCAGCCGGGCGATCACGGTGATCGCAACCGAGGCGATGATCGTGTTGCCGACCTGCTCCTTGGTCAGTCCGAGATCGTCCCGGACCACGGCCATGAGCGGCGCAATCCCAAACCACCCGAAGAAGCACAGAAAGAACGCGAACCAAGTCATGTGGAACGTTCGCATCGGGATCGTCCTGAAACTGAACAGCTGGATCGCGGTCGCTTTGCCTTTGAAGTCCATTTGTCGTCCTCCTTGCCGGATGCACCGATCCGGCTTCGACCGCGGCAGGAGCCGCGCTCGACATGTTTCCCTTCGACTGCTGGATTGCCGGACAGCCTGGTCCGGCTCGTTTCCCTGGGCGGGCGGTCTGCTTAGCGCACCACGCTCCTCGGGCCGCTGCGTTCAACACGGACCGCCGCTTGCTTGTAATTCGGTTCCCTCGAGATCGGGTCGAACGCGCCCTGCGTGAGCTGGTTCGAGTTCTTCTCCTCGTAGTGGAACGGCATGAACACCTGGCCTGGCGCCACGATCTCGGTGATGCGCAGTTCCAAGTGCTCGATCCTGCTGCGGGGCGACTCGACAGTGACGAGGTCGTGCGGCCTCAGGCCAAGCCGCTGTGCGTCGCCCGGATTCATTTCCAGCCACGCTGACGGAGACATGCGTTCCAGAATCTTGACTTCCTTGGTCTTGGTTCGCGTGTGCCAGTGCTCAACCGTGCGCCCGGTGTTGAATACGAACGGATACGCCCTCGTGGGCTGCTCCGGGTAGGGCTCCCATTCGACGGCGAACAGCCGAGCCCTGCCGTCCGGGGTCTGGAAGCGGCCGTCGGCATAGAGCCGGCTTGTCGGAGGCCGCCCGTCTCCGGCGCCTCGCGCGTCGTCCGACGGGAACGGCCACTGGATCGCGTGGTGCTCGTCGAGCAGGTCGTAGCTCAAGCCGGAATAGTCGCAGAGGCGACCGTTCGAGACAGCGCGCCACTCCTGGAAAGCGTCCTCCGGCCCGTCCCAGCCGGGGAAGAGAGCGTCCCGGGCGCCGAGCTCCTCCGCGACTGCGAGGAAGATGTCGAAATCCGGGCGCGCCTCGCCGGGCGGCTCGACGGCCTTGTTGACCTTGCTCACCCGGCGCTCGGAATTCGTGTAGGTGCCCGTCTTCTCGCCCCAGATCGCCGCGGGCAGGACCATGTCGGCCATCTGGGTCGTCGGCGTCGGATGGAACCCGTCCTGCACCGCGAGAAACTCGAGGTTCTCGAATCCCTGCCGCAGCACATCGACGTTCGGGAACGAGACCAGCGGATTGGTGGCGATGATCCAGAGCGCCTTGATGTCGCCCTTCACGCAAGCCTCGACGATGTCGGGATAGGCCAGACCCCGCGCGCGCGGCAACTTGTCCGCGTCGATGCCCCACAGATGGGCCAGTTCGGATCGATCCGACTCGTCGGCGAAGTTCCGGTAGCCCGGCATCGAAGCGGTGAACCCCGTCTCGCGCGTTCCCATGGCGTTGCACTGCCCGGTGATCGAGAACGGCGACGAGCCCGGCTTGCCGACATTGCCGGTAATCAGCGCGAGGTTGTTGATGACGTTGACTGTCTCGGTTCCCTTGCTCGAGTGGTTGACGCCCATGGTCCAAGCGAGGAACGGCCGCTCCGCGCGCCCGTAGAGCAGCGCGGCGCGGTAGATTTGCTCCTCGCTCAGACCCGTCACGGACGCCACGCGTTCGGGCGTGTACTTCGCAAGGTGCGCCTCGAGTTCGTCGAAGCCGGTGGTGTGGGCCTCGATGTAGTCCTTGTCGACCAGCCCGGCCCGGATCAGGATGTGGGCCATGCCGTTGAGCAGGGCGATATCGGAGCGGGGCTTGAGCGGCAGGTACAGGTCCGCCATCCGGGCCGTCTTGCTGACGCGCGGGTCCGCGACCACGACCGTCTTGCCGGGGTTCCTCTCCAGGCGGTAGCAGAGGATCGGGTGATTGTCGGCGATGTTCGCGCCAATCAGGAAGACCGCGTCCGACTGCTCGAAGTCGTCGTACGCCCCGGGCGGTCCGTCACTGCCGAAGGATCGCTTGTAGCCCGACACCGAGCTGGCCATGCAGAGCGTCGTGTTGCCGTCGTAATTGTTCGTGCCCAAGCCCAGCTGCACCAGTTTGCCGAGCGCATAGAACTCCTCGGTCACCAGCTGCCCCGTGCTCACCACGCCCAGGGCGCGCGGTCCGTACCTCGCTTGCACCTTGCGGAACTCCCGCACGAGGGTTCCGATGGCGTCGTCCCATGCAATGCGCTCGAAGCGGCCCTTCTCGTTCTTGAGCAGCGGGTGGCGCGCTCGGCTCGCGGCGGAGACGACCTCGTGTTCCGCCAGCCCCTTCGGGCATAGCTTTCCGAGGTTGACAGGGTGGTCCTCGTTGCCCCGGACCGAGACTGCCTCGCCGCCTCTCACGCCGATCTGCATGCCGCAGCGCACCGAGCAGTATCCGCAGGTGGTGGGCACCCAGCGTTCCGGGATCTTGGCGGCCGAGGTGAAGCCGTAGTCTGGGTCGCGCCCGTAGGCGTACTCTTGCTTCCGGGTGTCGAAGCCCAGCAGTCGCTTGAGACTCATGCCGCCGCCCTCCTCTCCAGGAACGGCATTGCCATGTTCTTGGGCACGACGCTGACGAAGAACAGGTATCGCCCCACCAGCGCGCCGCATGCCGCGAGCGCGAACCCCAAGCCCGCGAAGCCCACCGCGGGCAGGCCGACGGCGCCCGTGGCGAGCAATCCGAGCCGGAGCAGGAAGAAGCGCGCGAGCGGCCCGGAGAGCAGTCTCGCGGTGGCCTGCTTCTCGTATTCGTCGGTGCGCACGAACCCGAAAATGCGCCAGATCTCCAGCAGCACGTGAGCCACGGCCGAGACAGCCGCGCAGGCGAGCAGGACGCTGTCATATCGCGTTCCGAGCGTTGCCACCAGAAGCGGGCCCAGCGTTGTGCCGGTCAGGAAGAAATCGGCGATCGTCAACGGACTGTTCCAGGCCGGGCGGCCCGGCACAAGATAGATGCGCGAAGTCGCGTACATAGCGAAGACGCCAATCGCCGAAGCGGCGGCGCCGATCAGCGAGGCGCCCGGCAACCCTGTCAGCAGCATCGCCGCGCAAGCCGATGCCGCGGCGCCGAACGAGCTCAAGGCGAGGATCTCGCGACTGAGCCACGAGGTTTTCACATTGCGGATCGCAAGCGGCGCGAAGGCGGGCCGGCCCAGATGAAGCGGCGATGCCGTGAAGGACGCCAGTCCCAGCGCGAGCGACACCAGCGCTGCCGTTCGCAGCGCCTGCGAGCCGCCCGCCAGGCTCAAGAGCCACGTCGTCGCGAAACCCGCGATCGAGAGCTGGGTCAGCACCGTCATCAGCACCAGCGAGTAGTGCGGTTTCGCCGGCTTCACACGGTGGAAGTCGGCCTTCTCGACATCGAGCGGCAGCCGCTCGGGCAGCGTGACCCGAGTTGTCGAGATCGTGTCGTCGGCGCCGGGCAGGCCCGGCGCGTTGGCCTCGTCGCGGTACTTGCTTCGCCACTCGCCGATGTCGACGATTTCGATCGCAAGTGCCTGGGAGGGGCAGGCGTCCACGCAAGCCGGGGCGTCGCCGTCGGCCAAGCGGCCGAGGCACATGTCGCACTTGCCGACCACGCCGCGAGCTTCGTTAAACGTCGGGACGCTGTAGGGGCAGTTCCAGATGCAGTACTCGCATCCGATGCAGGAATCGGCATCGTGCAGGACGATCCCGGTCCGGGGATCCTTGGAGTACGCCTCGGTCGGACAGCCCGTCATGCAGGCTGGATCGAGGCAGTGGTTGCAGCCCATCGAGAGG
This sequence comes from Bryobacterales bacterium, assembly GCA_022824585.1. GTDB lineage: Bacteria > Acidobacteriota > Terriglobia > Bryobacterales > UBA6623 > VXMF01. Next base: position 25,638 of record JAJDZN010000105.1, read on the forward strand.
TGCATGCGCTGCGTGTGAGGGAAGACACCCCCCTCGACCTCCCCCACCCGCCGCCAGGAAACGTCGGCCGGGTTGTTGTTCTGCTCGGCACACGCTACCTCGCAGCACTTGCAGCCGACGCATTTCGACATGTCGAAATGGAAGCGGTACTGCTGGCCGTCCTCGAGCGGGATATCCGGAATCAACGGGGACGAGCCGACCAGCCCGCGCGCGGCACGGGACCGCGGCGGAACTTCTCCGAGAATCGTGAAGGGGTTCGCCGCTGTTCGCTCAGATGTGGCCAGTGTCTGCATTGAGTCTGTGCAATTCCTTTCTAGGCGTGGTGCGGATACACCGGACCCTTCGCGACGGCCTCTTGCGAGGCAACGTCCCGAACAGGGTCGGATGAGTACGACGGGGAAGCTCCGCGCTCGGCGCTGGGTCGCGCCGTGCGATTCGGCGGCTTCGAATCTACGCGGATCGGGCCTCGCGGACGGCCTGGGTCCCGAGGCGGTGAGGCAGGGACGTCGGTGCGCCGCCCGCCTGTCTGTTCCGAAGCTAGCATGCCCGCGGCGCGATGTGAAGCAAAAATTTCTTATCGTCCGGATAACCGGCCAGCGGAACGCCGACGCGTTCCTACACTGGGCTTGTAGTTTGAGATTCGCTCCCCGCCGAGCGGATTCCACGCCCTGTCAGAGTTCCGCCCGTAGCGGCGGAGTAACCGCGGTCCAGCCTAGTAGCCACACCGCAGCATGGGGTATCGCATCCGGAGGAGGGACTTCCCATGGCGGGGGGCAGGAAGACAGCAGTCGTGATCGGAAACGGTCCCGTGGGGCACCGCTTCTGCGAGAAGCTGGTTGAATTCGACGGTGGCCGCGACTACGGCATCGTCGCGTTTTGCGAGGAGCCCCGGCCTGCTTACGACCGCGTCCACCTCACCTCCTACTTTGACCACAGGGATCCCACCAAGCTGGCCGTAGCGCGCATCGAGTGGTATCGCGAGAACGGAATCCAGCTCCACGTGGGAGACCGCGCCCGGCGGATCGATCGCTCGCGGCGGACGGTCGTCTCTGAAGCGGGCTTGGATATCCCCTACGACTGCGTCGTCCTAGCGACCGGCTCGCGACCGTTCGTTCCGCCCATCGAGGGCATCGACAAGCGCGGGGTCTTCGTCTACCGCACGATCGAGGACCTCGACGCCATCATTGAGTACGCCAAGCAGGCCCGCAGCTGCGCGGTCATCGGCGGCGGACTCCTCGGATTGGAAGCGGCCAAGGCCGCCTACGACCTCGGGCTCGAAACCCACGTCGTCGAATTCGCCTCGCGCCTCATGCCTCGTCAGATCGACGATGCGGGATCAAACCTGCTCGTGCGCCAGATCGAGGCCCTAGGAGTCCGCGTGCACCTGCACAAGGCCACCCAGGGCGTGCTGGGCAACGGCCGCGTCACCGGAATGGAGTTCTCGGGCGGTGGGGGTCTCGACGTGGACATGATCATTGTCTCCGCCGGGATCCGGCCGCGCGACGAGCTGGCCCGGGACTGCGGACTGGAAGTCGGGCCGCGTGGCGGCATCGCCGTCGACGACGAGCTGCGAACCACCGATCCAGACATCTACGCGATCGGCGAAGCCGCCCTGCACCACGGCACAATCTACGGTCTGATCGCGCCAGGCTGGGAGATGGCCGACGTGACGGCAGGCCGCCTGGCGGGCAGGGATGTGCGCTTCGAAGGCGCCAAGCTCTCGACGAAGCTGAAGCTGATGGGCGTCGACGTTGCCAGCTTCGGCGACTACGAGGCACCGGCCGAATCCGCTGTTCCGCTCGTGGTGGACGACCCGTTCGCCGGCGTCTACAAGAAGCTGCTCTTCAGCGCCGACGGGAAAAGGCTGGTCGGAGGCGTGCTGGTTGGCGATGCCTCCGGATACTCCGAGCTGTCGGCCCTGGCCGAGTCCGACGAAGATCTGCCGTTCGAACCCGCGCGCCTTGCGGGCGTAGGCGGCGAAGGAGCAGCCGACATCTCCAGCGGCATCGGGGACGACGCCCAGGTCTGCTTCTGCAATAACCTCACAAAGGGGGCGATCTGCTCGGCGATCCGCGAGCACGATCTGGCGACGGTCGGAGCCGTTAAGGAACACACGACGGCCGGGACGGGCTGCGGCGGATGCGTCCCGATGGTGACCGGCCTGCTGAACGCCGAGCTCGAGGCTGCGGGCAAGGCGGTGCAAAAGAGCCTCTGCGAGCATTTCGAGTACACCCGCCAGGACCTGTTCGAAATCATCAAGGTCAAGGGGATCCGGACCTTCGAAGAGCTCATCCGGGATCACGGGCAGGGATTCGGCTGCGAGATCTGCAAGCCGGCCGTGACCTCGATCCTCGCATCGCTTTGGAACGAGAGCATCACCGATCCCTCCCACCACACGCTCCAGGACACCAACGACCGGTTTCTGGCGAACATGCAGCGCGGCGGCCTCTACAGCATCGTGCCGCGCGTGCCCGGTGGCGAGATCACTCCCGCCAAGCTGATCGCCCTCGGCACGGTGGCCAAGAAGTACGGCCTGTACACGAAGATCACCGGCGGCCAGCGGGTCGACCTGTTCGGAGCCCAGGTGCACCAGCTGCCTTCCATCTGGGAGGAGCTGATCGAGGCGGGCTTCGAGAGCGGGCACGCCTATGGCAAGGCGCTGCGCACGATCAAGAGCTGCGTCGGCACCACGTGGTGCCGCTACGGGGTCCAGGATTCGGTCGGGCTCGCTGTCCGCATCGAGAAGCGCTACCGCGGCATCCGCGCGCCGCACAAGGTCAAGGGCGCGGTGTCCGGCTGCGTTCGCGAGTGCGCCGAGGCGCAATCGAAAGACATCGGCCTGGTCGCGACCGAGACCGGATACAACCTGTTCGTCTGCGGAAACGGCGGGGCAAAGCCCCGGCACGGCGACTTGCTCGCTTCCTCCCTTGACGAGGAGACTGCGATCCGATACATCGACCGCTTCTTCATGTACTACATCATGACCGCGGACAAGCTGACCCGCACGTCGGTCTGGATCGAGCAGCTCGAGGGCGGCATCGAGCGCATCAAGGACGTGGTCGTCCGCGACAGGCTCGGAATCTGCGATGAACTGGAGCGGCGCATGCAGTTTCTCGTCGACAGCTACCGCTGCGAGTGGAAGGAAGTGGTGAATGACCCCGAGCGCAGGAAGCTGTTCCGGCAGTTCGTCAACACCGACGAAACCGACTCCGGCATCGAAATCGTTCCCGAGCGCGGGCAGTCCCGGCCGGCCGATTGGCCGAAGGATGGAGTGAAGCTCGAGCAGATCAAGCTGCCCGGGGGCCAGGCTCCAGGCGAGTCGCGGGCAGCCGGGGGGACGCAGCGCGGGCGCAAGCTCGAATGGGTCCGAGTAGGCAGGGTAGCCGACTTCCCGCGGAACGGCGGCGCGGCGGTGAAGGTCGGCGAGACTCAGATCGCAGTCTTCAACCTGACCGACAGCGGCCAGTGGCGGGCCTGTCAGAACATGTGCCCGCACAAGAACGCCTTCGTGCTGGCCAGGGGCATCGCGGGCAGCGCCGGGCTCTCGCCCAAGGTCACCTGCCCGCTGCACAAGAAGCCCTTTTCGCTCGACACGGGCGAGTGCCTTTCGGGCGAAGCCTACGCGCTGAAGGTCTTTCCCGTGCGGGTTGCAGGTGACGGTGTATACGTGCTGATCCCCCCGGAGCGACAGCTCGACGCGCTGCTCGCAACGCCGCTGCACGTGATCCAGGCGGGCGACGCTGCGGCTGCACAGGTTTGCGCGGCCTGCACCTGACGCGCATGAGGAGAAGTTGACGTCACATTGGGAAGGATGGACTTGGAGTGAGAGTTGAAACGATCGAGGAGGTCGATCCGATGAATCGGAGATCGACGGCGGAGCCGGTCAATGGAGAGAGCGGCCTCGACGGGGACGCGCATCTCGAGTTCCTGCACCGAATCACTGGGCGCCTGGCTGTTGCCGACCCGCTGAACGAGGTGCTTGGACAGATCGTCGAATTCCTCAACGACGTGGTCGGCGCGGACTCGTGCTTCATCTACGTGCTCGAAGAAGACCAGCTTGTCCTGCGCGCGTCCAAGAACCCGCATCCGGAGTCGGTCGGCAACCTCCGCATTCCCCTGGGCGACGGCATCACCGGCTGGGTGGCCCAGAACCGGGCAGCCGTCGCGATTCCTCGCGGAGCGATGCGCGACGAGCGTTTCCGCCTGTTCAGCCAGCTCCCCGAAGACGGATTCGAGGCCTTTCTGTCGGTTCCGATCCTCGCTGGAGGACGCCTGATCGGCGTGCTGAACCTGCAGCACCGCCAATGCCACGAGCACTCCCAGCAAGAGACAAAGCTGGTATCGACGATCGGCCATCTGGTCGGTGCCGAGATCGAACGGGCGCGGCTAGACTCCGAAGTCGCGAAGCTTACCGGACAGCTGGCCACGCGAAAGCTGATCGAGAGGGCCAAGGGGATCCTGCAACGGGATCTCGGCTTTACAGAGGAGCAGTCGTATCTAAAGCTGCAACAGGAGAGCAGGCGCCGGCGCATGCCGATGAAGCAGGTCGCTGAGGCCGTGGTGCTCTCGGACGATCTCCGGCGCGCCCAACCCGAGTAATAGCGGTAACGTCCCGTCGCGAATTCGGTGTCAGGCGCTTCGTGCCAACCGCTGCCGTGCAGCGCTGGCTGACGTCCCGCAAGTCGGCGGGCATTTCACTGTTCCAGCGCTAGCAGCACTCAAGTCCGAGGGTCTGGTTCCCGAGCCAAGGGACGCCGTCCACCGCGTCTGCGGTTCAGGGAGTCACCGCCCTTTACCGTGATACACTCCGGCCAAGTAATGGACGTACAGATTCGGACTGTGTTGCCGAGCGAATCGACCGTGATCTTTAGCTTTCTAACCCTAGCCGCTCGCATGCAGGAATCAGGAGAGCCGATTCAAAAGGCCCTGCGTGATCATGAGCTGACGAGATACTGGCAGAACTGGGGCCGGCAAGGCGATCTCGGCGTCGTGGCGGAGTCGGCCAGCGTCGGGCACCCGGTGAGCTGCGCGTGGGTGCGGCTCTTCTCCCGCGAGGAGGCAGGAGCCGACTATGTGGGCGAGAACATTCCAGAACTGGCAATCGGAACGATCGCCCCGGCCCGCGGGCGGGGAGTGGGCACGAAGACCCTGCAAGCTCTGCTGAGCCTGTGTCAGGCCCGCTACTCCGGGGTGAGCCTGAGCGTCAGATTGGACAATCCGGCGATTCGTCTGTATGAACGGCTGGGATTTCGGAGAGTGTCGGCGAGCCCGATCATCAACAGGGTGGGCACGGAGTCGGTTGTCATGCTCCTGAGTTTCGATCAGAGGCCGGACAAGGCTCAGGCCCGGACTTGAGCCTGACTCCGTATTGCGAGGACACCGGGCCCAGAATGCAAAGCGACATGGCGGCACAGCTTGACAAGCCGTTCGAGTTGCTCTCGATCAACCCGATTCGTGACGGGGTGTTCGTTTCATCGCCAGTCATCGCCGGCAACAAGCTATGTCTCCGCGACCGGCACGAGCGGCTCTGCATCTGCAAGAATCGAACAGTGCGTTCCGGTAAGAGCAGCAATCGAGCATGAAAGCCCTGTTCAGATCCTTGGTTCCTCTCATTGTCGCCGCGGTGGCTGGCGCGGCTCCGAACGTAGTCTTGATCGTCTCTGACGACCAGGGCTACGCGGACATCAGCTGCTACCCGCACCCGGACGAGGTCCAGACGCCGAATCTGGATCGGATCGCCCGGGAGGGCGCACGCATGACCAGCGGGTATGCAAGCTGCCCTGTCTGTGCTCCGACCCGGGCCGGCCTGCTCACAGGCCGGTACCAGCAGAAGTTTGGCTTCTACACCGCTTCTGATTCGCGGGCTGGGCTGCCGAGGTCTGAGACCACGCTCGCAGAGATCCTCGGCGACCATGGTTACGCTACGGGCGTCTTCGGCAAGTGGCATTTGGGCTACGAACCGCCGTACCGTCCGCTCGAGAGGGGCTTCGACACGTTCTACGGATTTCTGGGCCATGGCGGGCATGACTATTTCGACCTCGCCATCTCGGACGACGTCCGCTCGATCTACCGCGACCGATCGCCGATAGACGACACAGGCTACCTGACGAGAAATATCACCAAGGAGACGATTGCCTTCATCGAGGAAAACCGGGACCGGCCGCTCTTCGCCTACGTGCCTTACAACGCCGTCCACAACCCCCTTCAGGCACCGCAAGACTATGTTCGGCGCTATTCGAGCCCAGACCCGCAGCGCAACACCTACTTGGCCATGCTCGCGATCATGGACGAGGGCGTGGGAGCGATTCTCGACACGTTGGACCGCCTCGATATGTCCGACAACACCTTGGTCATCTTCTTGTCCGACAACGGCGGCGCTCGCGGCACCACGGCGAACAACGGCACCCTGCGCAATTTCAAACACAGCGTTTATGAAGGCGGCCTTCGCGTGCCGTTCCTGGTGCGCTGGCCGGAACGGATTCCGGCAGGAACCGTCTCGGACGAGCCCGTGATCTCCATCGACGTGTTCTCCACAGTCCTTGCCGCAGCCGACATTGAGCCTCCCGACGGGCTCCAGCTGGACAGCCGCGACATCTTGCCAGCCTTGGCGGGACAACTGGACAGCCCCCTCCACGAGGCTCTGTACTGGAATTGGATCGAGAAGGATTCCGATACCGGCTGGGCGATCCGCAAGGGGCGCTGGAAACTATTGGCCGACAAGGGTGGCATCGAACTCTACGACCTAGAGGCGGACCTCAGCGAGACCCGCGATCTAGCCCCGAATCAGCCGATGATCGTCCAAGCGCTGCTTGCGGACTACAAGAGCTGGCAGAACCAGCTCCGCCCCCGCATCCGTCGGCTGCGGTGAGCCCGGCTCGGGCCTGCACTTGACGGCGATCTCGGCCTACCGTGTCGGAGCTGGCTTCGAGCCCGCCCCTTGGGGGCGGACCAGATCCGCAGACTCCACTCCCGCAGACCCCTCCGTGAAGACGTAGCGCCTGTTGGCATCCAAGCGCGTCCACTCCTGCCGCAGGCCGCGAGGCCACGTGACGCGAACCGCCTCAACCTCGCGTGCCTGGCCGAGTCCAAAGTGCAGGGCTAGGTCGCTCTGCGAATAGTAGCTCCCGCCGCCCGCGACAGCCTGAGCCTGTCGGCTTTGCCCGGCCGAAACCTCCACTCGGGCCCCGATCGCGCTGCGATTCGACTCAACGCCAACCAACTTGAGCACGATCGCATTCGTGCCGTCGGGAACGTTCTTCAACAGCGTTGGCGGTTGGTTCACGTTGACGATGACAACTTCCGGATGGCCATCGCCGTCCAAGTCCCCGGATGCCAGGCCGCGGGCCGGCCGAGGGACTTCCAGCGCGGGCCCGGACGCGTCCGAGACGTCTTGGAACCTCCCCGCGCCCAGGTTCCTGAACAGGAGGGTCGGCTGCCGGTAGGTCTCGCCGATGTCGGCGCTGTCCACCTCTGGGTATACGTGGCCGTTGGCGAGCATCAAGTCGGGCAGGCCGTCTTCGTCGGCGTCGATGAAGAGCGCCCCCCAGCCAAGGAGCTGGTGCGCCCCGAGCCCGGCTTCAAACGCAAGATCCTCGAAGAAGACCCCGTCTTCGTTGTTGTAGAGCGACGGCAAATCGCCCGAGAAGTTCGTCTTCGCGATGTCGAGGAAGCCGTTGCCATCGTAGTCGGCCACGGCCACTCCCATCCCGGCTTGGAGCTGGCCGTCGGCGCTATAGGCCACGCCGGCTTCGGAGCCGATGTCCGTGAAGGTGCCGTCGGCGTTGTTGCGATACAGCAGGCTAGGCGTCATGTCGCAAGCGACGTAGATGTCGATGTCGCCGTCGATGTCGAAGTCTGCCGCGATCACGCCGAGCCCGTAGCGCCCACCCGCCTCGAGGATTCCAGCGGACGCAGAAACATCCTCGAATTGACCGTCTCCCAGATTCCGATACAGCAGGTTGGTCGCGCGTGGAAGCCCTCGGGGGCCGCACATGACCGGGATGCCCTTCCACTCGCAGGCCCCTGAGGAGCCGGGCTTGGGCGTATTCTCCGGATCGAAGTCGACGTAATTGCTCACGAACAGGTCCAGCAAGCCATCTTGGTCGTAGTCCAAGAAGGCACAGCCGGCACCCCACCTGCGCGAATCGGCCGGCTGGGCGAGTCCCTCGCTAGAGTCCACGAACCTGCCTTTCTGATTGCGGTAGAGCACGTTCGAGCCGAAGTAGGTGACAGCCAGATCGTCCCAGCCGTCGTTGTCAAAGTCGCCCACGCACACGCCCTGCCCCCAGCCCCTTGCTGTGAGCCCCATTTCGAGCGCCGACTCGGTGAAGTGGCCTCGGCCGTCGTTCACGTAGAGCATTGACGGCGGGCTCTTGCCTGCTTCAGCCAGCGGGAAGGTGGTGCCGTTCACGACGAAGATGTCGTTGTCTCCGTCTCGGTCAAAGTCAAGTACTGCGGCACCGGTGCCCGTGGTCTCCAAGATGTAGTTGCTTTCTGTCGCGCTCCCGAAGGTGACCGGGGCGCGCAGCCCCGCTGAAGGGGCTATATCCACATACTCGGCGGACCCGCCCGGAATCTCGGCGGGCAGCCCGAGGGCCAATGCCAAGACGGGGAAAGAGCAACGCAAGTACGGCAGGCTCGTTCGAGGCCATGCTGCCAAGCGTCGGCACAAATCAGGAATTCGATCAGGGGGCACGGGCCTTGGTGCCGTCCAGATTCCTACCATAGCCCAGCGGCCCCGCCCTCGCCCCGGTACGGTCCCGAGACTTCCACCGCAGCGTCGCGTTTAGTCCGAGTCCTGAAACATGTCTCTCGGCCCGCGAACGGTGACTGAATCAAGCAGCGAACCACAGCCGCATTCGGTAGAATCCAGTCACTATGGATCGTGCAAGGGTTGCAACGGTATCGGTGCTGCTATTGCTCGTCTGGGTTGCCATCGGGCTGCGTTCCGGGCCTGCGACAGCCGCTGCTGATTCCGATGCCCTTGCTTGGGGTGCGAGCGATCCGTCTTGGTCACCCGATGGCAAGCGCCTCTCGTTCTCGCTCTTCGGCAGCATATGGACTGTTGACCCAAATGGCGGCGTAGCTACCCAGCTCTCATCGTCCAAGGGTTTCCACGAGCATCCCGCTTGGTCGCCTGACGGCGCTTCCGTTGCGTACATCGTCGGGCAGAACCCGCGCGGCCGATTCGCCAAGGTCGGGGGAAAGCTGGCGATCATAGAGGCCGAGACCGGTGCCGAGCGAGTGCTGGACCTGCCCCACGTCACGGCCGGCACTCCGGCGTGGTCCCACGACGGGACCAAGATCTTTTGTGCGCTGCTGGTCCCCGGCCAAGGTGCACTGTTGCACGCGATCGACCCGAAATCGGGAGTTGCGAAGCCATTGCACACCAGGCCCCAGCGCAATCCGGCAGGCCCATGGGTCGAGGCTTCCGGCGGTGCGGAAGCGATCCTTTTCGCCGCGCAGCGCGTCGGGGCGCCGCAAGTCTGGTCGCTTCCCGCTCGACTCGACGGATTCACCGTCCAACTCCCTCTCACCCGCTACGTGCCTGAAGACATCGTGGTGCTCGATGGCGTGAGCGCCGTTCCGACGGGAGGCTCCATTTACTCCGCTGACGTGATCAATGAGCGTGGAAACTTCGAGCTGTACCGAGTGCCTTCCCGCGGAGGCGAGCCGGTTGCTCTGACTGCCACGCCTCGGCACGAGCTTTCCCCGGAAGTCTCTGCGGATGGCACTAGGATCGCTTTCGCCTCAAACAAGCTCGGCAACATGGACGTGTTCACGATGCCGGTCTCGGGCGGCGAAGCACAGCACGTTCGAATCGAGGGATTGCAATTTCGCCGCCCTTCGGGAAGGATCCGGGTGACCGTCGTCGACGAAATGGATCGCCCCGCCGCGGCTCGGCTATACGTCGAGGCCTCCGACGGCAAGGGCTACGCGCCTCAAGGAGAGCCGATTTTCTACTATCCCCTCGAACCGGGCGGACGCCGAGACGCGTTCTTCGTCGCAGTCGGCTCGGCGGAGTTCGAAGTGCCGGCTGGGCCGTTGCGACTCACTGCGGTCAAGGGATTCGAGTACAGGATGCTCGGAAAGACTGTTGATGTCGAAGCCGGCGGCACTGCCGAAATCACCCTAAGTCTCGAACGCTGGACAAACTGGAACCAACGCGGCTGGTATTCGGGAGAGAACCACTTCCATGCCAACTACCTCGGAAGCTACTACCAGCAGCCGGCACAGTCGCTTGCATGGCTGAAAGCCATGGACCTCAACGCCGCCAACATGATCGTGGCAAACGCGCAAGGAGCGTTCATTCACGATAAGGAGTTTTTCACCGGCCAAGTGAGCCCGCTGTCGACGCCGCTTCGATTCCTGTACTGGGGGCAGGAATACCGCAACAGCGACCCGCTCGGACACATGGGCTTCTTGAATATCAAGAGCCAGGTTCCCCCTTCCTATACCAGTGTTCCCGGAAGCGACTCCCCCTTCGACTTTCCGTTGAACACAATGGCCGCGATCGAGGCTCGCAAGCAGGGCGGCTTGGTGACCTACATGCATCCGATCGGTGGCGCGACACGCGACGTGTTCGACACCAATCTCGGTGCCAAGGAGAGCATAGTGACAGCCGCCATGGGCGCATTGGACACGATCGATCTCCTGCCCTACGGCGACAGCGCGTATCGGCTTTGGTACACCTTGCTGAACTGCGGCTTCCGAGTCGCCGCCGGTGCCGGCACCGATGCCTTTACGAACTGGCGCGGCATCAACCGAGTTCCCGGCGGAAGCCGCCAGTATGTCCACGTCGGGGGAACGATGAGCTGGGACCGCTGGATCGAGCGGTATCGCGAAGGCCGGTCGTTTGCGACCACCGGGCCTCTGCTTACATTCGACGTGAACGGCAGCGAAGTCGGAGAGGAGATCCAGATCCGTCCCGGTTCGACGTACCGGGCGACGCTGACGGCCGATGTCATGTCCCGCACGCCGCTTGACAGGGTGGAGTTTATCCACAACGGGAGAGTGATCGGGAGCGTCGATGCGGACGGTGCCCTGACGGTGCGAGCGCAAAAAGAGGTGCAAGTCAGTGAATCGAGCTGGTTTGCCGCCCGGGTGTACGGGCCCGGTGCGCCTGGAATCACGACGCGAGCGATGGCCCATTCCAGTGCCGTCTACGTGACTGCCGGGCAGCAGCAAGTGCTGGTGCGCGAGGATTTGGAATTGGCTATACGGTGGGTTGATCGGCTTTGGGGGTATTTGATCGAGCGGGACAACTTCGGTTCGGCAGAGAATCAGGACGCGGCGGCTGACATGATCGGTCGCGCTCGACGGCACCTCTACGACAAGCTAAGCGAGCTCTGAGTGCGGTCGCCTCCCGTGTGGCGATCGCCTGGGCCACCACGCATCGTGAACATCTGTTTGATCATCGGGCCCTGTCTTCCTGCGTCACGAGATCGACTCTCCCGAAACGCTTGCGCGGCACGGCGGCTATCGGCGATTCCGTGGCCGCGATGGCCCGAAGCATTGGCTCCCTCTTCGTCGCGGGAACGAACCTGGTGGAACCCTCGCCTGCCACGGCAGCCCCGCACACGAATTCGGGATCTTGCAGGCGCACTCCCAGCCGCTCGTGGGCCCGGCGGAGGACGGCTTCTCAGTAGATTGCAGCTGACTTCACACACGTGGCCACGGACGAATTGCCACAATCTGGATGACGTGGCCTCGATGCGGCCGAATGCCGCATCAACGACTCGGAGGCATCGTTGAGCGAGGCCAGGTGTGCGACTCAGAAGTTGGCCCCAGCCTTAACGCCCCCTCCTCGCGACCGGTCTGCGGCATCAATCGATTGACCGGTAGTCGAGCGTGTCCGCAAAGAGAGATCTGGTAGATTGCCTAGCGAACCGCTGGGCCTAGTCCTCGAAGGGCATCCGCGAAAAAGGCCCCCGCCCCGGAGGGCGGAGGCCGTTGCGGGCTAAGCGGACGAGCCGCCTAGAACATGAACCGCAGCGCGAGCTGGAAGTTTCTGTTCAGGCCAGCGCGCGTGCCAAAGATCTGACCGAAGTTGCCCGATCCGTGCGTTGAATTGGGCCGATTGAACTGTGGTGTGTTCATCAAGTTGAACGACTCGATTCGGAACTGCAGCTTGGAACTCTCCGTGATTGGGAAGTCCTTGAACAGCGACAGGTCCACTGTGTTGGTGGGCGGGCCGATGTTGCTGTAATTCCCGAGAGCCCCGTAGGTGCCGACCGCCGGGTCTTGGAACGCAGACGTGTCGAACCACTCTTCCGGCGAGCGACCGCCGGAAGGAGCCCCGTTCGGATCCCTGCCCGAAACCGGGTCCGGACGCCTCGTTCCGGAGCAGGAACAGATCGCGCGGTTGGTGCTCACGTTGAAGTAGTTGCCGGTTTGCAGGGTCAGGATTCCGTTCAGCTGCCAGCCCCCGACGATCATGTTCGCGGCGCCGCTCAGGTTGGTCGGCGTCGGAAGGTTCCAGTTGCCACTGAGCACGAATCGGTGCCGTACATCAAAGCTGGCGTGCGCGTACTCCAATGACTGGTGCGGCGTGCGGTTTCCAGGACCACCCGAAAGAGTCGTGCCTGTATCCGCAAGCGCGTGACCCCAAGTGTAAGCAGCGAGGAAGCCTACACCGTCCGAGTAGCGCTTGTCCAGCTTCGCCGTGAAAGCGTGGTACGCCGAGCGGCCGTTGCTGTTGGTGAAGGATATCCCCGTGTTGCCGACCACGTGCTTGAAGGGCCTCCGGTCGAAGGCTGAAATATTCGGACGCGGGTCGTTCACCAGCGGATTGCCGTTGTAGTTGTCAGTCAGGCGGTTGCCCTTGGAGCCGATGTAGGCCACTTCGAGCACCGAGTTCCAGCCCAAGTCGCGCTGCAGGTTGAAATTCCACTTGTTCACCAGTGGCCAGCGGCGCTGCGTGTAGACCGAGCGGAAGGAAATCGGTGCGGGAAGCGTGAAGGAATCGACTGGAAAGCCGTCCGAGAACTTGCGGATGAACGGGTTGCGGTCTGACGGCCGGTCCTTGACGAACCGTGTCTCCTGGTTGAAGGGGACATTCTCGCCGCGATTCGGGTTCCCGCCCTCGTTCTCTTCGGCGCCATAGAAAATGCCGTAGCCAGCGCGAATGACCGTGCCGGGCATCACCTCATACGCGAAGCCGATACGCGGGGCGATATTCGACCGATCCCACTCGGTCAGATAGAGCGAAGCCACGCCGCGCTCCACCGCGATGTTTGGGTAGTCAGTGGCAAAGTTCGGCGGGAGCGGAGCATCCTGGTCCTTGCCCTGGGGAATGACCAGAGTCGGCTCGCTGTGATCGGCGCCAAACACGTCAAGGTGGGCCTGGCGGCCGAACTTCTCGCCGATCGGGGTTGTAACCTCGTAGCGCACGCCAATGTTGACGGTGAGCTTGGAGGAGACTTTCCAGTCGTCCTGCACGAAGAACGAATAGGCATCTTTGAACGATGAGATGAAGTTCGCGGTCGTGATGCGAGCCCAGTTCACGTCGCCGAGCAACCAAGACGCCATGGCGTCGCCGGTGTCGTTGAATCCAACTTGGTCCGAGTCAGCCCGGTCGAAGTTCGTGCGGCCGCGAGGAGACGGCACCTGGAAGAACGGGAAGCCGATCGGGCGGTACTCCCCGCCGAACTTGATCGCGTGAGAGCCCTTGTTCCAAGAGACGTTCTGGATGAAGTCCCAGACGTTGTTGTACTCCTGCGTCGGAAGCCACTCGGACCCACCGACGATGCTATAGCCCTGCGGGGCCAAGCGCATCAGGCCGCCATTGTTGGTGGTGAACGGGTTGAGACCGCCAAACCCCAATGACGAGAACGAGTCAACGTCCGCGTTGCTCTGTACGCGGGTCGTGATGAGGCGCGAGTAGGCGACGCGCGACTCGGTAATCAGGTTGGGAGACCAGATCTTCGTGTAGCTCATCATCGCGGCGCGGCTCAGGTTC
>JAJDZN010000273.1 GCA_022824585.1 Bryobacterales bacterium
CCGCCTTGCGCTGCTGCAAGCTCAGTGGACTCTACGAGGACTTCTGGGCCTACCGCACTATCCGCCCCTGATGCCTGCCCCGCTGCCTTGGGCCTTCAACCGCCCGGAACCCCTGCTATATCACTTTGAAGTCGTACACCCCGGGCCGAGATGATCCGCCTTCGGCCTCCACGCTCGGTGAAGATCACGGAGATTGCCCTGCCCTCCAACAACTCTATCGCCTGCCAGCGAAGCTCTTTCCCGCGAGGAGACCGCAATATCAGCGGATCTTGATCAAAGATTTGTACCGCATCTCGGAACGGTATGCCGTGCTTTCTGACGTTGGCGTGGTTTTTCTCTTCGAGCCACTCGAACTCCGACTCAAGATTCGGCATAGGTAAGGATGGTGGCAGTTGTCGTCGGGAGGAGAGTCCGGCATTGCTACGACATTGCGTCTAACGCCGGGCGTCTCAGCACCTGTCGCCCCAACTCACTCTCGCGGACGGTTCCGCGTGCCTAGCTCAGCGCGGTCGACCGGCCCGCCCGGCGCCAACTGGATATAGTCCGTATAGCTTACCGACGACCGTGCGGGCTGAGCGGGCGGCTCCGTTCGATCCTCGCGGACCCATCGCTCGAAGCTCTCGATCCGATCCGCGTGGTCGGATGCCAGATCGGTCGTCTCGGCTTCGTCCCTGTCGAGATCGTAGAGCTCCACCGGGCCGTCGATGGGACTTCGGATGAATTTCCACCGCCCGTTGCGGGCCGCCTGGGCCTGTAGCACCGCGTCTCCTGTCACGACTTCCCAATAGAGCCAGTCGTGCGTGCGCTGCGTTGCGTCCCCTAGCAACGTAGGGACAATGGAGATTCCGTCTGTTCTAGGAGAGTCGACCCCGGCAAGCTCGGCGAAGGTCGGCATCATGTCCGGAAAGTAAGTTACGTGGTCGCTGACAGACCCAGCCGCCACACGTCCCGGCCACCTGACGATTTGAGGGATCCTCAGGCCGCCCTCGTACATCGAGCCTTTGTACCCGCGCAAGCCCCCCGAGGCTTTGAAGAAATCCTCGCTCACGTCGAAGCGAGATTGCGCGCCGTTGTCGGAATTGAAGATCACGACGGTCTGTTCGTCGATACCCAGGCTGTCGAGCAAGTCCAGCATCCGGCCAACGTCGCGGTCGAGGCGGGAGACCATCGCTGCGTAGGTCGCCCTGGGGTTTGGCGACACGATATAGCCGACCCGGCGTTCCTGCCCTCCGCCCACTTCGGGGAACTGGCCGAGGTACTCCTCGAGCGAATCGGCCGGAACTGCCAGCTCTACGTGAGGGATCGTCACAGGCAGGTAGCAGAAGAAGGGCCCGTCGCGGTTGTTGCGAACGAATTCGAGAGCACGCTCGAACAGGAGATCGTGCGAGTATTGCCCCCTGCCGCCGTTCGCGTTCTCGCGCAGGTTCATCCGGCCGTGGTTGAGCGTCAGCCAGAACGGGTAGAAGAAGTGTGCATGCACCTGATGCAGGTATCCGAGAAAGTCGTCAAAGCCCTGTCGCAGTGGATGCCCGGGACTGTCCGCTAGGCCGAGCCCCCACTTGCCGTAGCCACCAGTGACGTAGCCCGCCGACTTCAAGACCTCCGCCAGCGTGATGTCGGAGTCCTGCAGGTGCGCATCGCCGAGGTTGCCCCTGACCGGAGTGTGGCCTCCGTGCAAACCCGTCATCAAGACACTGCGCGATGGAGCGCACACGGTTGATCCGGCATAGGCTTGGGTGAACCGCATCCCTTCGGCGGCCAGCCGATCGATGTTTGGCGTCTTGATCTTGGTTTGGCCGTAGGAGCCGAGGTGGCCGTAGCCCAGATCGTCAGCCATGATGTAAACGATGTTTGGCGCACCAGCGGCAGCGCCTGCTGCAAGCAGGAATCCAAGGAAGACAGCCATCAGCTTCATGCCCTGCACGGTATCACGCCAAGATGGTCCGGGGTACGGCGGGCCGTCTTGGGCGTTTGGAAGGGGCCGAAACTCATGGCGCGGCTCGGCGGACGCTGGGCCTGTCCTAGGCGATTCGCCTGACCGCTGTGCAACTCATCAGCGCCCTTGCGTGCCGCGGCAGCCGATTCGGTCGGGCGCATCGGGACCAGAATCGGAGAGAGCACAAGCAAGCGGTAGCAGCTCCCATTCGAATCGGCCCGCATCTGCGGGCGTTAGCTTGCAGGCCCCGCCACGTCCGGACCGCGCATCATTGGAACTAGAATCGGCATGAGCTTCTCCATGGCGGACTCCGGGTCTGTCATGTTCACGAGCCCGGTCGAGATCCGGTTGATCCGATTCGGATTCTGCGCCATCGTCACGAACACGCCTGTGAATGCGGTGTATCGCCAGTACACCTCCTCCAGGGACTGGTCTGGCAGAGCACGGCTGAACGCGAACATGAACCGTTTGTGTAGGTTGCCGTAGCAGCGCGCCATGATGGACTGCATCTCCTCTGCGGGATCTTGAGCGATCCGTCCGAGGAAGCGCATGTAGCTTGCAAAGGCTGGATCGGTACTCGCCGTGGCCTTCAAGCCCGGCAGGAAGAACGCTGCGATCACGTCTTCTAGTCGGGGCGGGTTGCTGCGCTCTTCTGCTACGTCCAGTAGCCGGTAGCGTTCGCTGTCGAGTTGATCCACTCGTCTGGCACAGATCTGGTAGAGGAGATCATTGCGCGATTCGAAATGGTACGAGAGCGTGGCGTTGCTCACGTCGGCGGCTCTGGCGATCTCCCGCATCGAGACTTCTAGCCCGTGTTCGGCGCAAAGGGATTCGGCCACGTCGAGCACGTGTTGCGCTGTTTCCGACGTCAGCGCCGGGCGCGCAGGCAGCGTATTGCGCCGCCATCGGTAGTAGGTCGGCTTCGTGATGCCCACCTCGCGGCAGGCATCCGGGACGCTCATCCCGTTCGAGACCCGCTCGCCAACCTTGGAAAGAACCTGGCGGATCTGCTCGGATCGCTTTCCCTGCTCGGATCGCTTTCCCTGCTCTGGTTCCGGCTCAGTGCGCCGATGCGCCGAACGAGTACTGTTCATCTGGTCGATACCTGCTGCCTACACCTTTCTCTGCGTCTGTCTTCAGATCAACTCGCGACGACTCGCCAGAGCCCTAGCGCGACCCGGTGGCCAAGCTGCCTGCCCTCCCTGCGCGAGCAGTCCCCAGCGAGCTTCGTGTCAGTGAACCGCCCAAAGTATCCGAGAATCGCTTGAATCGGCAGTGCCGCTGAAGATGAATCTGACACCTCCCGAGATTCACGTTCGATTCCGCTCAGCCTGCCAGTCTGCGGGCCTCGCCAGCAAAACTAGACTAAATTCTAGCAGATCCGCGCACGCGAACAGGATCTTGAGCTAGTGCCATTTGCGGCCTGAGACCGATCAAGCGGCTACCGGATCGCGGATTGGGGCCGTTCGGTTGAGCGCTCCGCAGCCGAATCCTCGAGCAGCAACAGCAGCGATTGGCGAATTCTAAAGTGGTTTTCGTAATGCCTGTTTCATGGAATGGCTGCACTTGGTGAAATTTCATGCCAAGCTTGCGGAATTTTCTCTGAAACCCGCTTGACAAAGTATTGAACAAGTGTACAATAACATTCCGCAGGGTTGTGCCGGGGCAATCGGAGGGTCGGCCCTTCGGCGCCGAACGACGCTCGCGCCTGTTAGATCCGCAATGCAACAGGACGTTCGAGAGCTGCTTGCTCGCCGTCCCATGACGGTCCATCAGGCCGTGACCGTCCTGATCTGCCAGGCGATCAACATCCTGGACGGTTTCGACGTTGTGCTGATTTCCTACGCAGGTCCGCTTCTGGCGCGCGAGTGGGAGTTGCCTGCGGCCAGGCTGGGGGTGGTCTTCAGCGCCAGTCTGCTTGGCATGACGGTCGGGGCCTTCGTTCTTGCGCCGCTCGCAGACTACGTTGGCAGGCGGCGCACGATCATTGCCGGCCTGTCCGTGGTCACCGCGGGAATGCTGCTGACCTATTGGGTGGAGAGTGTCCCGCAGATTGTTGCGACGAGAATCCTGACTGGCCTGGGGGTAGGAGCGCTGTTCGCGAGCCTGACCACGCTCGTAGTCGAGTACTCGTCCGAGAGGCGCCGCACGCTTTCGGTCAGCCTGCTGTACCTCGGCTACCCTATCGGAGCGGTTCTCGGCGGCTTGATAGCGCAGTTCAACATCGAGCGAACCGGGTGGCAGGCCTTCTTCCTGTACGGGGGATTGATCACGGGCGCACTGATTCCGGTTGCGCTGCTGCGGCTTCCCGAATCGCTGGATTACCTGCTGTCGCGGCAGCCGAAGCGTGCCCTGAGCGCCGCCAACAAGCTGATACGCAAGCTGGGCTACGCGCCGATCGACGCGCTGCCGCCAAAGCCGCCTGCCGCCGGCCGGCCGGCAGTCAGCGTGCTCTTTTCGGAGGCTTACAGGAGGCAGACCACGACACTGTGGATCAGCTTCTTCGCGTCCTTGCTCGTTATCTACTTTCTGATCAGCTGGACGCCTCAGATTCTCGCCAGCGCGGGTCTTGCGCTCGATCAGAGCATTCTCGGCGGGATGCTCCTCAACCTAGGCGGCGGCGCCGGGATGCTGGTCTTGGGCCTGGCGTCCGCCCGCTACTCGCTTCATCGGCTGATCGCGTCGTACTTTACCCTCGCAGCCGTCGTGATGGCGGTGTTTGCGCTGTCCGCGCTTTCCTTGCCGCTGCTGATCGCGATCACCGCTGCCATCGGGTTCTTCAGTTATGGCTCGCTTATCGGCTTGTACGCCTTGGCCGCGCAGCAGTACCCGGCCAGCGCGCGGTCGACCGGAGTGGGCTGGGCAATCGGTGTTGGAAGGATCGGCTCGATCATCGGGCCTTACGCTGCCGGCCAGATGATCGGCTGGGGCTGGGAGCGTTCGACCTACTACCTGGTGCTTGCTGCACCGTTGTTGGTGGGCGCGGCAACCGTGCTGCTGTCGAGCACGTTCACAGCCGGACGGCACGCTAGGGCGGAGAACGAAGTCGCCGCCTGAGCGTGCTTGGGAGAAATCAAGATGAAAACACTGACGATTCGACTTTCCTTTCTCGCGCTGTTGCTGGCGCTGATCGCGTGGGAGCCTTTGACAAGCTGGGCTCAGAGCCAGCGCTATCAACGAGTCATGGTGGTGCCGGATCGCGACATCCAGACCACGCTCAACGGCGAGTTCACGATCGCGGCGGTAGGTGATGTCGTTGCCATACGGCCGACCTCGAAGCTAGAAGTCCCGGAGGTTCAGGCGGTCTACTCGATCCTCCGGGAGGCTGACGTGTCGTTCGGCAATCTCGAGCAGAACATCGCCGAGCCCGCGAAGGTCTTGGCCGAGAACGACGCGCACATCTTCCAAGCCCTGGCCCGGCCCGCAATCGCTGACGACTTGCGCGCCATCGGTTTCGACTTGATGAACTTCGCGAACAACCACACGACGCACTTCGGGATCGCAGGGCTGCGAGAGACCATGAACCACATGAAGCGCGTGGGCATCGTGACGGCCGGCTGGGGCAGGAACCTCGCCGAAGCGCAGCGCGCCAAGTTCCTCGACACCCCGAAGGGGAGGATCGGCTTTCTCGGCATCACGACGAATTCCTTCCGGGACGCACGGCACGCGGGCGAGGATTCGCCGGGCTACGCGGGAGCGAACGCCCTGCACGTCCAAAGGACGGTAACGATCGCCCAGGAGGCGCTGGACGCGCTTCGCAAGGCCAAGGAGATCTCTCCCCAGCTGTTTCCGGGACTGTATCCCATCACCAGCGCCCGCACTTTCAGGGACGAAGGGGACAGGATCCGGCTGTACGACGAGTACTACGTGGCCGGCGACCACGCGCACTACTCGTACTCGATTCGCTCGGGCGAGCTTGCGACCTATGCCGGCGAAGTGAGGAGCGCCAAGTACCTCTCCGATTTCGTCGTCGCCAACATTCACTCGCACCACTGGCAGGTGCCGGACAACGCGACCTCGGCCAGCACCGAAACGCGCGAACCGCCCGACTTTCTCGTCGAACTGGCGCACGCGGCGATCGACAACGGGGCCGACGCCTTCTATTCGCACGGCGAGGGCGAGTTGCGCGGAATCGAAATCTACAAGGGCAAGCCCATCTTCTACCAATTGGGCAACTTCACGAGGCAGCCCTTCTTCCAAGAGATCTTCAACCCGGAGTATCGGAGCATGTCGCGGCGCTTCCCGGCCGGGGGCCGCGGGCCTCGCGGCCGGGGTCCGAGAGCGGGCGGCGGGCCTCCCGCCGGGGGTCCGGGAGCAGGTGGAGAGAATCTCACCAGGGCCGAGGTGCAAGGCATGATCTACCCTGTCAACCACCGCTCGATGAAATCCAGCGTCGCCGCGCGCAGCAGGGCCGAGGTGCAAGGCATGATCTACCCTGTCAACCACGGCCGGGAGTACTTCGAGAGCGTCGTAGCGGTCAGTCACTACGACGAAGGAGCCTTGAAGCAGATTCGCCTGCACCCGGTCGATCTCAAGTTCGACGGTCCGTTCGTTGACATAGGCACGCCCCACCTTGCAAGCGGCGAGCTTGCCCAGCGGATCCTTGAGACAATCCGGGAGGCCTCGGAGCCCTTCGGCACCGAAGTGCGCATCGCGGGTGACGTCGGAATCATCGAGATCAACTAGCGATGCCGGTGCTGGGAGACGCCTTGCCTGGAAGTCGAACGGAATAGCGCCATGTGTCATATCCGCAAGCTCTCGCTTTGCCCGGACGAGCAGCAAGTGTCCGAATACACCGGCGCGGTTTCGGCTCTCCGCTACGCGAATGCGGGCGGGTCTAGACGGATCGCCCTGCTGCCCGACATCTACGGCGTGACGCCCTTCTACAAGGGACTTGCATCGCTTCTCTCGGACCGCGGGGCGGTCGTGTATCTGGTCGACCCTTGGCATCCGTTCGGCGAACTGCCAGAGATGACGCGGGAAGCAGCTTGGGCCAGACGCCATCACCTGCGCGACCGTGTGTTCTGCGACGAGTTGGAGGCCTTTCTGGGACAGGAGGGGATTGACACCATCGTCGGATTCTGCATCGGAGGGAACTTCGTTCTCGAGCTGGTTCGTCGCGGCTACCGCGGCACTTGTTGCGCGCTCTACCCGCTGCCGTGGGGAATGGCCAACGAGGACGGGCTGCAGCCGCCATTCGAGTACATGGACGCCTTGGAGCACGAGGTAACGATCCTCATGGGAGAGCAAGACTCTCTCGCCGGTGAGGAGAACGTGCACCGGCTCCGGGAGACCTGCGCCCGGAACCCAGCCATGGACCTTCACCTCTACGAGGCATCCGGACACGGCTTCCTAGCCGACGTGGACAGCGATCAAGAGACTCTCCGGAGCAACGCCCGGGCAGCCTTGGACCTCATGTTGGGCAGGGTTTTCCCGACGCCGGCGCCCGAGGGGGTGGAGCGCCCAGTGGCAGACATCGAAAGGCTGCGCTCGGAGGGGGTGACGACTTGACCGAATTCGCCTTCAGAGCGCTTCCGTGGAACATTTTGTTCGGAATCGGGGCGGTGGAGCGGCTTCCGGGGGAGATGGACGCCCTCGGCCTTGACCGGGCATTGGTGCTTTGCACCCCTGGCAGCCAGGCTCGCGGGCGCTTGATCGCGGAACAGTTGGGCGATCGGGCTGCAGGGCTCTTCGCCAATGCTCGGATGCACGTGCCCGCGACGATCCTTGACGAGGCGTCCCGCCGCGCGCGTGACCTGCGAGCCAAGAGCACGGTTTCCATCGGCGGGGGTTCGACCACTGGCTTGGGCAAGGCGCTCGCGGCGCGCGATGGGCTCGACAATGTCGCGATCCCCACAACGTACTCAGGCTCGGAAATGACGGCCATCTGGGGCGTGACCGAGTCCGGTCGCAAGGTCACGTCGCGGAACCCTGGAGTGGTTCCGAAGCTCACCATCTACGATCCCGAGCTCACCCTCAGCCTGCCGGCCCGCATATCGGCCTCGAGCGGCCTGAACGCGCTCGCTCAAGCGGTTGTCAACGTGGCCACCGACAAGCCGAGTCCGATCTCATCGGCGCTGGCGGTAGAAGGGATCCGGACCTTGGCGAGGTCGCTCCCCTGCGTGGTTGCGGAGCCGAGCAATCTGGAGGCGCGGTCCGAGGCCCTGTACGGGGCTTGCATCGCCGCGGGCGCGTTGGGCGTCGGCTCCACCGGGTTGCACCACCGCCTGTGCCACACCCTCGGCGGGACTTTCAACACCCCGCACGCCGAGACACATGCCGTCTTGCTGCCGCATACCGTCGCCTATAACGCGACGACCGCAGCTGCCGGGACGAGGAAGGTCGCCGATGCGCTCGGAGTGGCTGACGCCCCCCGCGGGATCTACGAGTTGGCCAAGGAGTTGGGAACTCCGACCGCCCTCGGGCAGCTCGGTGTCGACGAGCGCGACCTCGACGCCGTGGCGGAAATCGTTGTGCGACCGTCATTCCCGAATCCCGCGCCGGTGACGATTGATCGAGTTCGGGCCCTGTTGCAGAATGCCTTCAGGGGTTCGCCCCCGCAGCGAGTGTAGTCCGGCCGGTGCAAGGAGTATCAGCGATGCGAGTCATTGCAATCGAGACAGACCCTAAAGGAACCAACCAAGAAGGAGGGAACAGCATGCCTGTCCAACCCGCGCGAATCATCCAACCAACAAGACGGGAGGCGATCATCGGGGGCGGCGCCGCCCTTGGCTCGCTTGTCGTCGGCCCGGACTTCTCCCGGGCTGCCGAGTGCATCTTGACTTCAAGACAGATCGATGGCCCGTACCACATCCAAGACGCGGAAGATCGACGGGACGTTCGTTCCGGCAAGCCAGGCGTCGACCTGTTGCTGCGGATGAAGATCGTCGACGCAGATGGCTGCGAAGGAATCTCTGGTGTCAGGACAGAGATCTGGTCCTGCGACGCCCTAGGGAACTACAGCGGCCATCCAGACGTGGATCCCAACGTTCCGCCGAACCTTGGGGGAGCAGGTCGTCCCCCAGGCGGCGGAACAGGCCGGCCGCCAGGCGGGCGGCGGCCGCCCGGTGCAGGCGGAGGCAGGCCCGGTGGAGGCGGAGGGAGGCCGGGCGGTCCGGGCGGCGGATTTCGCGGCGGAGGCCATCGCGAGCCAACGGGCCCGCGCCGATTCCTGCGGGGCTCGCAGGTGGCCAACGACCAGGGCGAGGTCGAATTCCTGACGCTCTACCCCGGATGGTACAACCCGCGCGCCGTCCACGTGCACGTGAAGGTGCATCTAGGCGGCCAGGAACTGCTCACGACCCAGCTCTATTTCCCGGATGAGCTGACCGACTCGATCCATCAGACGGAACACTACGCGGCCCGCTACCCGACACCCTTTCCGAACTCCAAGGACCAAGTCAAGTACTGGACGACCGCAGGGGAAGAGCCGGTCGGGGTCTTTCCCACGATGACGACGGATGGGAAGACGCAGGTCGGGACGCTCACGGTCGGAGTCAAGCGAGCCTGACGGCCAGGAGGATTGTCATGAGAATCGCGAAGCGCGCGGCGAGCCTAGTGCCGCTGCTGATGGCCTCCACGCTGGCGGCGTGGGGAGCCGGACCGAACATCCTGCTCATGATGGCAGACGACCTCGGCTGGAACGACGTGGGCTTCAACGGAAGCGCGATCGAGACTCCGGCAATCGACAGCTTGGCCGCGGAGGGCTTGCGGCTGGATCGCTACTACGCGTTTTCGCTCTGCACCCCGACCCGCGTTGCGATCATGACAGGCCGCTCCCCGCTCCGCTTTGGGATCGTCGGTCCCATCATCGACCGCGGCGGCCTGCCGCTGGAGGAAACCACGGCGGGGGAGATCTTCCAAGAGGCAGGCTACCAGACTTGGTACTTGGGCAAGTGGCATCTCGGCCACGGAAAGCGCGCCTACTTCCCAAACGAACGCGGCTGGGACCACTCCTACGGCTCGCTGACCGGCGGGCTTGACCACTATTCCCACAACAGCGACGTGCTGATGGGCGCTCCGGACTGGCATCGGAACGGCCAGCCCGTCGAGGAAGAGGGCCACACGACGGACCTGTACACGCAGGAAGCCCTGCGCCTGCTCGAGGATAGAGACAAGGAGGATCCGTTCTTCATGTACGTCTCTTGGAACGCGCCGCACGCGCCCTTGCAGGCGCCTGAGCAGCACTTGGAGCGGTACGCCCACATTGATGACGAAGTTCGGAGGACATACTCCGCGATGGTGACTCATCTCGATGACTCGGTCGCGTCCTTGATCGACGCTCTCGAGCGGGAGGGGCTGCGCCAGGAGACGCTCGTGATCTGGCTGAGCGACAACGGCGGAACGCCGGCAGGAGGCGGGGACAACAGCCCGCTGCATGGAGGCAAGGGCAGCCCTTACGAAGGCGGCACGCGCGTGCCGGGCCTGGTGAACTGGCCCGGCACGATCGAGCCGGGAGTCCTTTCCCAGCGGGTCAGCGCCTTGGACTGGCTGCCGACGCTGCTTTCCGCCACAGGAGTCACTTGGTCAGCCGCCAAGCCGTTGGACGGATTCGACATGTGGCCAGCGATTGCTATCGGGCAATCGGTCGAGCGCGGCGACTTGGTCCTCGGTTCCCGCTTCGGCCGCGCTCTGTTTCGCGGGAAGTGGAAGTATGTCGAGACCGTTCCGGGATGGCTCGGGCTCGGCGCGGCAGGTGGGCGTCCCGGGCCCGGCCCAGGAGGCCGGCCACGAGGCGCGGGCCGGCCGGGTGCAGGCCCCCCGGGTGGAGGCCCCCCGAGTGGAGGCCGCCCGGGTCCAGGCCGCCCTGGTGCAGGTCGCCCTGGCGCAGGCCCCCCGGGCGCAGGCCGGTCGGGTCCGGGCCGGCCGCAGCAACGAAGCCAGCAGGCGCTCTACGACGTATACGCCGACCCCGCTGAGTCTGACAACCTGGCCGCGGAGCACCCGGAGCTCGTGAAAGAGCTGGCGGCCTTCGTCCGCGACTTCGACTCCGGAGCGCCGACCATGCCCCGGGACTTCAGCCTGCGCGATGGCGGCATGTTCGCCCGGGTCGGTGCACTGGAGACCTTTCCCGATGATCGCGGGGCTCACGTCATCGATCGCATCGACGAATGATCCTCATCGCCACCGCCTGAAATGCCGGGCTTTCGCCAGACGAGCGAGCATCTTCCCGCTCGATGACCGGACCCGGCTGCCGTGTGCAAACAGTGGCCCACGGGGCGGGCGCGGACCCGTGCCAGACAGCACGCTGGGCAGAGGGTTGACACGTCCGGTCCGGCGATGGCTCTGTCGTACTCGCGTCCCTGCGGCGAGCGGCCGTATTCCTGAATGGCCCGACAGCTTGTCAGATCCGGTATGCTGATCGCCGCTTTGCCGTACGAGCCGGTCATCGTTGCTGGAATCGGTCGATGGAGCGCGAACCGGAGAGCCAAGCGCGAACATTGGCAGGGCGATGTCGAGCTCGGCAGGGCGGTTCGGTGTCTGATCGACAAGAATGGTATGGCGGCCCTATGAAATCCCGTTGTCGCACCTCAGTTCCGGGAGCGCAGGCCAATCCTGCCCGCGACGTGATCCTGCCGGGGGCTTCGCTGGTGCGGACCTTGTGCCTCGCTGCGCTCCCCGTTATCGCTGTAACCGCGGCGGCACAGACCCCCGAGGTTGAGCGTGATCTCAGCGAGACGGTGCGGGCCGTCGGCAACTGGGATTGGCCGGTATACCTCGGGGACCAGACCAGGGGGCAGTACTCGCCGCTGGCCCAGATCAACGCGACGAACGTGCACCGCCTCCAGCCCGCCTGGGAGTATCGGGCAGGGGACGCCGCCGAGCGTTCGACGATGTACTCGAACCCGCTGATCGTCGATGGGGTCCTCTACGCCGTCACGCCAAGCCTCAACGCCGTGGCGCTGGACGCCGCAACCGGGAAGCGCATGTGGATCTTCGATCCCTCGGTGCATAACGGCGGCGCGGTCATCCGGCAGCGCAACCGCGGGGTCACGTACTGGAAGGGGGCCGAGGGCGAAAGGGTCTTCCACTTTGTCCGCGACCGGGCCTACGCCATCGATGCGCGGTCCGGGGAACTGATCCGGTCCTTCGGAAGCGGCGGCTACATCGACCTGCGCGAGAATCTGGGCGTCGACCCTCGAGCGGCTGCGCTGCAGATGACCACGCCGGGAGGGATATACAAGAATCTGCTCATTCTCGGCTGCCGCGTGAACGAGTCCTATGGCTCCTCTCCCGGGCCCATCCGAGCATTCAATGCTGTGACCGGAGAGCTCGAGTGGGCTTTCCACACGATTCCCAGGCCCGGGGAACTCGGGCACGACACATGGTCATGGCCAGAAGGGGAAACGTTCGGAGGCGGCAACGCGTGGAGCGGCGTCACAATCGACGAGGACCGCGGCTGGGTCTTCGTCGGCACCGGTGCCGTCACGGATGATTTCTACGGGGCGTTCCGGAAGGGCGCGAACCTGTTCGCCAACAGCGTTGTAGCGCTGGATGCCGCCACTGGCGAGCGCAAGTGGCATTACCAGGTCGTGCGCCACGACATCTGGGACTACGACCTGCCGGCGGCCCCCATCCTGGTAACCCTGAGGTCCGGCGGTGGCGAGCGCGATGCGGTCGTCCAGCTCACGAAGATGGGCCTGACGTTCGTGCTGGACCGCGACACCGGCGAGCCGATCTTCCCGGTCTATGACCGGCCGGTGCCGAGTTCGGACGTTCCGGGCGAGGAGGCGTGGCCGACCCAGCCGTTTCCCGTCAAGCCCCCGCCGCTGGGGCGCATTGGGATCACGGAAGCGGATCTGACGAACATTACGCCCGAAGCTCGCGAGCACGCCTTGCGGGAATTCAGGAAGTACAGGTCAGGTTCGATTTACACGCCGCCCAGCCTCCAGGGAACGCTGACCATGCCGGGCCACCTGGGCGGCTCTCAATGGAACGGCGGGTCCTTCGATCCTCAGCTCAACACGCTCTTCGTCAACGTCAACGAGGCACCGACAATCGGGAGGCTCCGACCCGCGTATGGAAGCGACTCGCGCGAGGAGCAGACGAGGGTCCAAGAGGGCCGACAGATCTACGAAACCAACTGCATGGCGTGCCACGGTTCCGACCGGCGGGGAACGTCCGAGCCCGGCACAAACCTTGTCAACCTTGGCCTAAGCCGCGAGGATCTTGACAAGGTCATCTCCGACGGGCGCAATCTCATGCCCGCGTACCCACAGTTCGGGGCGGAGGAACTGGATGCTGTCGCCGCCTATATCGACAGTGTTCCGGACACCGCCGCCAGCAGCGGGGCGACCCGGGCGCACCGTTATTCGATCGACGGCTACGCGGTCTTCAGGGACCCCCACGGAGTCCCGGCTATCGCTCCGCCTTGGGGAACCCTCAACGCGATCGACTTGCTGACGGGTGAGATCCGGTGGAAGGTTCCGCTGGGCGAGTATCCGCGGCTGGCGGCCAAGGGCATTCGCGACACCGGGACGATGAACTTCGGCGGCGCGGTCGCCACGGCCGGGGGCGTCATCTTCGTCGCGGCCACGGCCGACGAGAAGTTCCGCGCTTTCGGAAAGCACTCCGGCCGGGTCCTGTGGGAGTACCAGTTGCCGGCCGGCGGGTACGCGACGCCGAGCGTGTACCAGGTTGACGGCAGGCAGTACGTGGCGATCGCGGCGGGCGGCGGCGGCAAGAACGGCACCAAGTCCGGAGACTCGATCATCGCATTCGCATTGCCCGAGCAAGAGGAACATGTGGAAGCCGGCTCCGATTGGATCGAGCTCTTCGACGGGAAGACGCTGGACGGGTGGGTGCACATGAACGGCTTTCACAACTTCACCGTCGAGGACGGCGCCATCGTCGGCCGGACCGTGGAGGGCAGCGCGAGGATGAACTCGTTCCTGTGCTCGCTACGGCAGTTCGACGATTTCGAGCTGGAGGCCGAAACGTACTTGGATCCGATCACGAACTCCGGCATCCAGGTCCGGACCAAGATCCGACCCATGTCGGCGACGGGTGACGCCGCACGGGGGACGGCGGGAAGGGCGGGCAGGGTGAACGGGCCCCAGATGGAGATCCGGCGCTACTACCCGGGTCAGCCGACAACCGGCGTGCTGTACGGAGAGGCGCTCGGCATCGGATGGATGTCCTCCCAAGAGAAGATCGACGAGGGTCACCAGCACTACATTCCCGAGGGCTGGAACAAGCTCCGGATCGTGGCCGAGGGGCCGCGAATCCAGACTTGGGTGAACGGCCAGATGATCGAGGACCTCGTTAACGAGGAGGTGTACAAGACGCACAAGCGCGGCTTTATCGGCCTCCAAGTGCACGGGATCAACCAGAACGACATCGCCAGGCCGGTCCACGCTGGCAAGGGCATAACGACAAGCCAGCCGTTGATCGTGAAATGGCGCAACATCAGGGTACGTCCGTTGGCCAGAGACGATTGAACGCGCTCCGGAACCAGCGCCGAAGAACTTGCGCCCGGGGGATCGAGTGGCGCGGCGCGCTACGCGCGGATGGAGTCGGCCGGTCGAGCCTCGCGGTCCGCCGGGCCGAGGCGATCAGTGGCTCCCATCGCCTCGAGCATCGTGTTGTACAGGTCGAGCCCCTCGCATCCCAGGTCGAGTATCTGCCCGGTCTTGAACCTGCCGCCTGCACCTGAAATCGCGTGGAAGACCCCGGAAAGCTCGCGTTTCACGTCTGAGTGCCTGCCATCGCCGGACTCGGTCGAAACCGTCACCATCGAGTTCTGCAGCGCGGACTGCCCGTTGGCGTCTTGCACGGCGTCGAGACGGTGCAGGAAGTACGCCGCCTCCCGCAAGTGCATGTGAGCGTGGGCTCGCAACTGCGGATTCTGGCCCTCCGGCTTGTAGTCATGCCACCACTCATGGCTGCACGCCTTTGCGCCCGTGGCGTCGCGCTGCCCGGCATCATCGAATTCAAAGACCTTGCGGCCGGCGAATTCGTAATCCCCTCGGATGCGCAAGCGCTCACCAGCCGCCAGAAACGTCAGCGAACCGAATCGCACCCGATCCATTTCGACTGCCAAGGCGTACAAGTCCGCCGTCAGCCGCCATTCGCCGGTAAGGGCGGCAAGGTCCATGTCAATCCCTTCGCCACCCGGGTCAGCGTATCCCCCGTGGGCGATCCGCGACCTCGGAGGCAACTGGGGTCTGTTCGGCTCCTCGCGCTGGTGCGAGAATGCGCGTTGCTCAAACTCGCGGATACGGTCCAGGTGGTCCGCCAAGCGAGACCTCGATTGGGCGCCCAGCGGGGAATTGTCCCCGATGAAGTGCTGGTACTGGCCCACCACGGCATCGAGCACGCTCCGGCGGAAGCGCTCCTTTTCCCCTGCGGCGCCTTCCGGGAGTTCGATTCGCCCGAACACCCGGTCGAACAGGTCACGGGGCTTCTCCTGCATGGCCGCCGCCACCGTTCCGTCGTAACGGTAACTGTGGACGTATCTGCTGACGCGGCTCCGCCGGAAATAGGTGCCGGCGATCACCGTGGGAGTGACTCCCCGAGGCTGTCCGTTCGGGTAGTGCGCATGGCGAACGACTTGGTCTATGGAGGGACCGCCCGACCGCGCTTCGCCGTTCGGAGGCTCGGCGGTGAACGCGCCGCTAGCGCCGTCGAAGTGAGCGTTGATGCCTGACTCGTCGCAACGAACCTGATCGACGTTCCGCAGGATCAAGAGCTTGTCCGCGAGCGGACGCAGGGGCTCCATCACGCCATCGAATCCCTCGGACTGCAGCGGTGCCGGAACCCCAAGGCCGAAGAAGACATTGAACGCCCGCACTGGAACGGCAGCGGACGCATCGGCCCGCATTTCCTCCAGCAGGGGCAGGCCGATCCCGATTCCCCCTGCGCTTCTGAGAAGCGTTCGCCGGCTGATGTGACGGTTGGTCATCTCGCAGTGGCTTCCATCATAGCTGTGCGACTACGGCTCTGTCTGCGTCCTTCGCACCAAGTCGCTTGTGACAATCGCCTCCATCAGGCTTGCATAGGTTCCGCCGCTTGCCTGGCTGCGCCGATGGATTCCGTCGACCGTGGGCTCGTCAGCTGGCGAGAGTGGCCGGCCGATGGCGAATTGGGTGACTTTCCTGGTTAGATTGCGCCGTGCGCGGTCGCTTGCGGCGAGCAGTTCCATCATTTCGGCAGCCGTGGCATACGCGACCGGCTCGTTGGAGCCCGGAAACAGGATCTCGCCGTCCTCTCGCAGCTCATTGCCGTGCTCGTCGACATCGTGGTAGCTGCCGAGGCCATCGAACCGCTCCAGTCCGAAAGCTAGGGGCTCGAACCTGGCGTGACAGCCCCCGCAGGCCGGGCTTTCCACGCGGTCGGTGGCGATGGCCCGACGGGACCGGCCGGCGCTTGCCGGCACCGGGGTGGTGTCCGTGCCGGGGGGAGGGGAGCCGACTTCTCCGAAGAGCAGGTCCTCGAGAACGAAGAGCCCTCGGGTGACCATCGATGCCTCGCTGCCGCCTTTGGTCAACACCGCGCCCTGCGTCAGAATCCCTCCCCGACTCGGGACGCCAGCGAGCTCGTAGCGCCGCAGGCCGGGCCCCTGGACGTCGAGGCCGTAGTGCTTGGCGAGAGGAGGGGTGAGATAGGTGAACTGCGCATTGAGCAGGTCCGCAAGCGGCCGTCGCTGATCCCAGACCAGGTCCTTGAAGAAGGCGGTTGTCTCGGACTGCATATCCGCTGCCAGCTGCGGATTCCACTGAGGGTAGTGCTCGCTGTCGGGGCGCAGGGTGTCGAGTCGCCCCAGGTCGAGCCACTGGGCGACGAATTCCAGCGAGCGGGCGACTGCCCGCGGATCGGCGAGCATGCGGCGGACCTGGCGTCGCAGCTCTCCGACATCGTAAAGCGTTCCCGCGGCCGCGGCGGCCGACAGGGTCGCGTCCGGCGGCTCTCCCCAGATGGTGTAGCTGAGCCGGGCCGCGAGTTCGTGGGCGTCGGTCGGCCAACTGCTTCCATCGCCCTTCTGCTGCTCGATTCGGTAGAGGAAACGCGGCGACTGCAGCATGGCTTCCACTACATGCCGGACGGCCCCCTCGAAACTGCCCCCCGACGACCGCACGGATTCTGCGAGGGTACGATACAGCTCGATTTCGCGTTCTGAGAGCGGGCCCCGGAGAATTCGTTCCCCCATTCGCCGGAGGTGTCTGTCGGCCAGGTCGGTGGCGTCTCCCACCATGAGTTTGATGTCGATTCGCCCTGCTGCGGACTCAGCGAGGCGGGCATACGCTTCTACGTGCCGCAAGTCCACCGTAAGGTTGTAGGCGGTGTTTTCGAATCCATCTGCGCGAAGATCCGGCGGCACGAGTCGAGCCGCGTCTTCCGAGAGATCGACTCCCGTTGCGCTGCGAATCGAGGCGGCATACTCGGAAGCCGTAAGTCTGCGGACCGCACTGGGGAGGTTGTGTTCACCGCCGTGGAGCGCGGGGTCGATCGCCTCGTATGACCAAGTTGCACCGTCATCGATCCATTCGCGCAGCGCCTGCTTCTCGGCAGCCGATAGCGGCGGGCGGTTCTGCGGCATTGCTTCCGATTCCGCCATCAGCCACACAAGGCTCTCGCTCGCCGCCCCGGGCACGATCGCGTTGCCGTGGTCTCCTCCTGCCAGGGCCGACTCGCGCGAAGAAAGGTCCAGCCCTGCCTGCCTCACGGCGGAGTCATGGCAGTCAAGGCAGCGGCTTGCCAGCAGCGGAGCGATCTTGTCCTCGAACAGCGTCCGGCTTGGGGACACCTTGACAGGAACGGATTCAACCAGGCTCAGCCCTGCCCGGAAGTTCCGCGCCACCTCCTCGGCCAGCAGGTCGCGGCCGTAGATGGCGACCAAGTACAGCCTGCCGAGCCAGGGCTCTCGGCCGCGCGGGCCGTTTCCGATCACGAGCGTCGTCTTCTCCCAGTCCGCGGAGGATCCCGCGATAGTGCCCTCGGAAGCGATCTCTCCGTCGACGAAGACTCGGGTCCGGCCGGTGCGATCGCGGGTGAAAGCCAAGTGCGTCAGCGCGGGCCGGGCGCTGGCTACCGGCGTCCGGATCGGACGGGCCTCCCCGGTTCCCATCCTGCTCGTGCGAAAGCGAGCTTCGAAACGGTCGCCCACCTGGGCCAGCGCGAAATTATGCTGACTCGTTGTGTTGGACATCATGACGATGCCTGCGCTTGTGGCCTCGTCTTGGGCGGCGGGCTCGATCCAGGCCTCCACCGTCAGCTCGCCGGAGACCCGCACCAAGTCGGCGATCTTCGCGACCCGTTCCCGCGAGCGCAGCCTTGTGGGCCGGTCGATCGCCAGGCCACCGTCTGCCAGTCTCACGGCGTCGGGGTCGTCCAGCTTCGCGTCCGCCGCTTCTAGGAAGCCCGAGCGGTCGGGCACGAGTGCATCCTTGAGGGACCGGAGGTCGTAGAGCGCCACCAGGCCGTCGCGGACTCGCGGCAGATTCTGCGCCGATCCAGCGCCTGACAGCGCGTGGATGCAGCCCAACCAAAGCATGCAGGCCGCGATCACGCGCGCTACGCTTCGCAGCCCGCTCGGCCGGGCTTCATCGTGGACCGGGACTGAAGCCGCAGCGCAGGGCATTCGCGGCGATCGTGCCAAGGCCGGCATCAATCGCGTGGTCGTGCGAGTCTCTTGCCGATCGACCGGCGAGCCCCGGAGCGCCTCACGGACCAGCTGGAAGGCGGCGAACCCCCAACCTTGCACTAGCCGCGGTGACGCGGGAGCCATCGCCGTATCAGCATATCACCAGTGTCGCTTGAGGAAGCGAGAGATTTCACATAACTTGTTGTTGCTGAACGAATTACAATCGGTTCCGGGCGTTCCGGGCGTGAATTCTCGGGCACCAGAGCGTCAGAACACTCTTATCGGCCCGGGGTACCGGCCGACTACAGGGTCGGCTGTCACTAGTGTGATCTCCTCCATCGCGGCCTGTGTGACTAGGATTCGATCGAACGGGTCCTTGTGAATCGGTGGGAGCATGGCGACCCCAGCCGCGTGGGCACCAGACACCGCCAGCTCGCTGTAGCCGTTCTCCAACAAGCCCCTCCGCAGCAGGCGGGGGTCGACGCGGAAGTCCTTGCGCCCTAGGCCGTTCTTGATCGCGACCTCCCAGACCGAAGCAGCGCTAAAAACGAGCTCCGCGCGCGAATCGTCGATGAGGTTGCGCAGGTCCTCCGAGAGCCGCTCCGGCACTCCCGCCGCCCACAATAGAACTTGGGTGTCGAGCAGGAATCTCACGAAACACCCTCGAACATGCGCTCGAGATCATTCGACCCCATTCGGTCGAAGTCGGGGGGAACCGCGATCCTGCCGCTCAGAAAGCCCGTTCGACGCGGTGCTCCGCTCATCGGAGAGTCCAAAGCGACAACCTTGACAACGGGTTTTCCGGCGCGGGCGATGATGAACGGATCGCCATCTGCAGCGGCGGCTACCAAGCGTGAAAGATGCGTCTTGGCTTCGTGCATGTTGACAGTTCGCATGCGAGTTTCCTGAAGACTTAGTCTTTCCGACTTAGTCTACTACGCCTAGGACGGAGGTGTCTGCCGAGCACTTCCGTTCCGGGTTCTTCGCCACGAAATCCGAGTGAATTTCGCTTGGACAGCGGCCCCGCAGGCGCGAGGCATGAGAAGCACAGAGAGTCTTGGATGACTCTCTGGCCGCCTCTCGGCCAATGGCCGCCCGGTGTGGAATGGGTTGTATAATGAAAGGGCTCCCCCCACAACAGGTGCTATGCCGGAAGACCATACGAACGATTCCAAAGGAATCTTGAGCGGTCCCGAAAACTTGGATCGGAACATCAGCCCGATTGACATCGAAAACGAGATGCGCAAGTCGTATCTCGACTATGCGATGTCGGTCATCATCGGGCGCGCCCTGCCCGACGTCAGGGACGGGCTCAAGCCGGTGCAGCGGCGCATCCTCTTCGCCATGCGCGAAGAGGGGCTGCGGTCGAACCGGCCGCCGCGCAAGTGCGCGCGGATCGTTGGCCAGGTGATGGGCAAGTACCACCCGCACGGCGATTCGTCCATCTACGAGACGCTCGTGCGCATGGCCCAGCCGTTCAGCATGCGCGAGCTGCTGGTGACCGGGCAGGGGAACTTCGGATCCCTCGATGGCGATCCGCCAGCCGCCATGCGCTACACCGAGGCACGACTTGCCCCGTACGCAGAGGCGCTGCTGGAGCACATCGACATGGACACGGTCGATTTCCGGCCCAACTATGACGATTCCGCCCACGAGCCCGAGTGCTTGGCGGCTTCCGCGCCGAACTTGCTGGTCAACGGCTCCAACGGCATCGCGGTGGGCATGGCGACCAACATTCCGCCGCACAACCTTGGCGAGCTCGTCGACGCCACGATCCAGCTGATCAAGCATCCCAAGACGAGGTTCGAGCGCATCATCGCGATGGTGCAGGGGCCTGACTTCCCCACGGGCGGAATCCTGTGCGGCACGGCGGGCATCCGTCAGGCCTATGCCACGGGCCGCGGGCACATCTTGGTGCGCGCCAAGGTCGAGATCGAGAGGCTGCGCAAGGATCGCACCGCAGTCGTGGTCAGCGAAGTGCCGTATCAAGTCAACAAGGCCCGCTTGATCAAGAAGGCGGCGGAACTGGTCAATCAGAAGAAGATCGAGGGAATCAGCGACATCCGCGACGAGAGCGACCGCTCCGGCCTGCGCATCGTATTCGAGGTCAAGCGCGGCGACAACCCCGAGGTCGTGCTGAACAACCTCTACAAGCACACCGACCTGCAGCACGGCTCAGGCGTGGGCATGCTGGCCATCGTGGACGGCCGGCCCAAGGAAATCGGCCTGATTGAATACCTCAAGGTCTTCATCGGCCATCGTCAAGACGTAGTCCGCCGCCGCACAAACTTCCTGCTGCGCAAGGCTCGCGAGCGGGAGCACATTCTGCTCGGATTCGCCAAGGCGCTGCTGCGCATCGACGAAGTGATCGCCCTGATTCGGGCATCGGCCACGCCCAAGGACGCCAAGGCGGGACTGACCGGCGAGATCGAAGTCGACTACAAGCGCTTCCTGCGCGCAGACGCAGACGCGACGTTCAGGCCTTTCGACTTCACGGAGCGCCAGGCGCAGGCCATCATCGAGCTGCAGCTGCAGCGCCTGACCGGGATGGAGCGCCAGAAGATCCTCGACGAACTGGCGGAGTTGCAGAAGAAGATCGCTGAATACGAGGAAATCCTTGGGTCGGAGGCAGTCCTCAACCAGCTCATCATTGACGAGCTGCGGGGTTTGAAGAAGAAGTTTGGAAGCCCGCGCCGCACCGAGATCGGCGAGGAAGTCCGCGAAATCTCGATGGAGGACCTGATTGCGGACGAGGGCATGGTCGTGACGGTGACCAAGAACGGCTACCTCAAGCGCACCGCCTTGGACACCTACCGCAAGCAGTCGCGAGGCGGCCGGGGGCGCATAGGCATGACCACCAGGGACGGAGACATCGTAGAGCGCCTGTTCTTCGCTACCACCCATTCCTACATCTTGGTCTTCACGAACCTTGGGCGCGTCTACTGGCTCAAGGTCTACAACATCCCCGAAGTGCCCGCATCCGGGAAGGGACGCAACATCGTCAATGTGCTCTCGTTGCGGCCCGACGAAAGGACCGTGCAGGCGTTCCTGCCGGTGACGAGCTTCGACTCGGACAAGTACGTTGTGATGGTGACGCGCAACGGCACGGTCAAGAAGTGCTCGCTGGATGTGTTCTCGAGGCCGATGTCGCGCGGGATCATCGCCCTGTCCTTGGTGGATGGAGACGAGCTGGTTGCTGCCAGATTGTCCGAGCAGGACGACAAGATCCTGATTGCCACGAATCAAGGCCAGGCAATCAACTTCGCGAACGATGAGGTCCGGGCAATGGGCCGCACTGCCCGGGGCGTGCGGGGCATCCGGCTGATGGAAGAAGATTATGTGATCGGCATGCTCTGCGCGACCGACGAACACTTGGTGCTCACGGTCAACGAATTCGGCTACGGCAAGCGCACCAAGCTGGGCAAGTACCGGCTTACCGCCAGGGGTGGCAAAGGCGTGATCAATACCAAGATCACTAGGGCCAACGGCGTAGTGGTGGCGGTCATGCGTGTGCTGCCCGACGACGAGGTCATGATCGTGACCCGCAACGGGAAGATACTGCGCACCAGTTCGGACAAGATCCGCGCCACGGGACGCTCGGCCCAAGGCGTGAGGCTGGTCAACCTCGAAGACAATGATGTCGTCGCGGCCGCGGTGGTCGTGCCGCGCACCGACGAGATCGACGAAGTGGTCGAGGACGAGCCTGAGCAGCCGACGCTCACGATCCAGTAGGGAGCCCGTAGAAGAGCAGCTCGCTAGGACGGTGCGCCCGGGCGCGAGGCTTGGAGCGAGTCGAGACCCTATCCACTGGAAAGCTTCCGAATGGCCGCCCGGCTGGCGGCGTGCAAGCGCGGGGCGATGTCGCGGCGAAACATCGATTCGCGGGCACTGACCAGCGAGAATGTCTGCAGGCTCGGATGCACTGCTCGGAAACGGGTCCGAGTCTCTTCACTCAGACCCGCCCGCCGGCGTCTCGCCGACAGGCCGATCCTCCGTTGCTGCCGGCGGATCGACCACCGTCAAGCGGACGGACTCCAACGGGCGGCGAACGTCGTTGCGTTTCCGCGGAGGTCCGATCCAGAGTGTCGAGAACGCTCTGACCGTCTCGTCGGCGCCGCGTGCCTTGCCAAGGATCCGGAGCGGATAGTCCCCTGCCGGCAGATCCGCTGCGACTGCCACATCCAGAAAGGCAGTCGGGATGACGACATTGTCGCCATCACCGGAAGGGCCGAAGTACTGCTCGGCCCGGAACTGCCCTAGCGCGTCCGATACTCCCTGCGGCGGTCCTTCGATCCAGACATCGACGGCGTCGCGAAAGCCCGGTTCGGGCATCATCAGCACGTCGATGCGCTCCGTTGCGCCGGCCTCTACGTTCAGGTTTTCCGGTGCCGCCAGCAAGGCGAAGCTAGGCTCGCGCTCTTCGATGCGCAGGCGGTACACCATGTCGGGCCCGCCGCGGTCAATGCGGTCGCGCACCGCCAGGCGGTAGCGGCCGGTCTCCGGGGCCCGGAAATAGAGCATCGAGTCCGGATTGCCGATCACCGTGCCCTGGCCCGACATCAAGTCATCGTGCTCGGCTACCAAAGATCCGTCGCTGTCGAACAGCTCGAGCACGGTGTCGATGTTGGGCAGGCCGAGCTGTGCGGCCAGCGTGGTGACGACGACCGGCCGCTCAGCCCGAAGCTCCAGCCAGTACTCGTGCTCCTCGTCGTGGCGGCTGAGGACACCGTTACAGGCGACGCCTTCGGGCGAGGGCGATATCGCCCTGGCGCAATCGGGCTCGGCCATGTCCGAGACCTCGAAGCTGATGGCATCCGTGCCGCCGCCCGGTGACTCTGTCCAGATGCGCCACAGGCCTCGCGGAGCGTCGCGGGGTATGGCCAGCATGCCCGTGACGCGGTCTCCGTGCCGCTCTTCGACGTCCACCGCCAAGCGCCCAGACGGCGTATCGGAGACCCGCAATGGAATCGTATACGGAAAGGTCAGCCGGTAGTATTCGGAACGTCGCACCGGTGCCAGCCAGATGCTCTCTATGTCTTGAAGCCACCGACCGCGCAGAGAGAGTCTGACTTGCTGGCCCGCCCGCGCTCCCAGGGGGAATGCCGCGTGGGCCACGGGAAGGTTGCCGATGCGGAGCATGTACCCGCAGTTCTTGTGGCAATTGACGCGCTGCGGGCCGCGGTACTGGTCGAGCTTGAGGTAATACGTGCCCGAGCGCTCGAAGGTGTGCTCGATGAACGGTGTCTCCAAGTACTCGTCGCGGTCGTCGTTGAAGTCGACGCGGTTGCCGTCGCTGTCGAGCAGGGACATGTCGTTCTCGAGAAATCCCCCGTACTCGATCGAGCGCAGGTCAAACGTCCAGCGCTCTCCGGCCGTAGCCTCAAACCGATAGGTGTCGATATCTTTCAGCTGGTACATCCCGCCTTGGATCGTTTGCGGCCCGAGGCGGATCGCCTGCGCACTGGCGATGGTGTCGTTGGGCTCCGCCTCGAGCGTGGACGCAAACTCGTCCACGTAGAACATGCGCGAGTTTGAACGTCCCCGCGGGGTGCGCAGCGTTGCGATATGAGGCCCCAGCGATGCGTCTGCACCGATGACGATCCGGCCTGTGAGGGCGCCTTGGCCATCGGTGCCTTCCGACTGCCAGCTCAGATGCGGGGAATCGAATTCCAACGTCGCAGGGGGCTCAAGATTGCTGCCAACCAGCGTCACATCGACGGCGGTAGCCACCTGTCCGCCCAACGGTTCGATGCGATCGAGCCAAGGGTCGGACGGATCCTCGACCGCCAAGGCGCCCGCTAGCGCCAAGGCGCTTGCGAGAGCAAGCCGCGCCGCAGGGGCGTAGCGGCTACGCGAACAGATCGGGAATCGGTGTCCCGCCATCGTTGATCCTGATCGGCCGGCCGAGCGCGTGGTATTGCTTATGCGTGTCAATGCCGAGCTTGCGGTAGATCGTCGCGCCCAGATCCTCGATGGAAATTGGCCGGTCCGTCGGCTCCGCACCCATCGCGTCCGAGCTGCCGATCACTTGGCCGCCGGGCACGCCCGCTCCCGCCGCCGCGATGGAGAACACGCCCGGCCAATGGTCCCTTCCGGCTGAGTGGTTGATTTCTGGCGTGCGCCCGAATTCGCCGATCGCCAAGACCAGTGTCGAATCGAGCAGCCCCCTAGCATCCAAATCTTCCAGGAGGGCGTTGAAGGATTGGTCGAATTCCGGGTACAGCTTCTTGTTGGTCTTGTCGTTGTCGGAATGGGTGTCGTAGCCGCCGTGGAAGATCGTCACCAATCGCACGCCTGCCTCGATCAGCCGCCGCGCCAGCAGCGCGCCCTGGCCGCCGGTCGTGCGCCCGTATGCGTCGCGCACCTTGTCAGGCTCTGAACCGATGTCGAATGCTCGCTTCGCCTCTGGCGAGCTGACCAGGTCGAGGGCCTTCTGGTAGAAGTGGTCCATGCTGTCGACGACGCCGGATTTTTCGACAGCCTCGAGCCGGGCGTCCAGCGCGGAGAGCAGGCGGGCGCGCCCTTGGGCTTCTTCCAGCCCCAGGCCGGTGGGCAGGGTCATGTCCTGCACGGAGTACTTCTCCTTGGAAGGATCTCCCGCGATGAACGGGTCGTAGGCCGACCCCAGAAAACCCGCCTCCGCGCAGATGTCCTTCTTGGGAATGACAACGAACGGCGGCAGGCCGTTGCGGGTGCCGAACTCGCGCGCCACCACCGAGCCGTAGACCGGGTGCTTGTAGGCGTTGTTGGGCCGTTGCCCGGAAAAGGCGTATTGCTTGGCCTTTTCGTGGATGGCCTCGAGCGAGAACATCGACCGGATCACCGAGAAGCGCTTGAAGTTCGCCGCGCTGCTAGGCAGCAATTCGCTGAAGCGCACTCCTGGAACGGCTGTGGGGATCGTGCCGAACCCGCCTCGCACCTCCCGCGGAGCGTCCGGCTTGGGATCGAACGAGTCGTGCTGGCATAGACCGCCAGTGTGGAAGTAGACGATGCACGACATGTCGCTGCGCCTTGGCGCGGCGGTGAGCATTTGCGGGAGCGAGATGCCGCCGATTGAGAATCCGCCCATGCGCAGGAGGTCCCTGCGGGAGTAACGTGTGCGCATTTCGGAGAGTTGCATCGCGGATTCCCTCAGAGGTTCATCTGGAATTCCTTTGTGTTCAGGATCGCCCAGAGCACGCTTGCCAGGCCCTGCCGGCGGTTTCGTCCGGCCGCGGTCTCGGCCGCGAGGTAGGCATCGAGAGCTTTCCGCTCAGTGGCCTCGGGAGCGCGCGCGAAGGCCCGTCCGTATAGCGTGTCGATGATCGCGCCATCGCTCATCCCCTGCTGCAGCAGCGTGTCCAGCACGAACCCCTCCGCTGCCATGCGCCTGGCGAGCACGTCGCCGTTCATCATCTGCAAGGCTTGGGCCAGCGAGGGCGCGTTGGAACGCGCTTCCATGATATCCCTGCGGGGATGGCCGAACGTGGTCAGGAAGTGGGTGGCGCCGATGCTGGCGATCAGTTCCTTGGGGGATGTGCCGGCCGGGTAGTTGTTGAATTCCTCGGCGACGCCGGTGACTCGCGAGATCGCGTCCAGGAGCACTTCCGCCGGCAGCTTGCGCGGCAGGTAGCGCGCGAAGAGCGCGTCCTCGAGCGGCCGCTCGCCTCCCGGGCGCCCCGGCACGTGGGCCGATAGCTGGTACGTCTTGGAGTTGAGGATGAGGCGGTGCAGGGCCTTGAAGCGGAAGCCCGAGTCGATGAAGTAGCTAGCCAGCTCGTCCAACAGTTCCGGGTGCGTGGCCCGGTTGGTGGAGCGGAAGTCGTCGAAGGGCTCTACGATGCCGCGCTGGAAGTACTCGTACCACACGCGATTGACGGTGGCTCGGGCGAACTGCGTTTGCTCCGTGCGCGTGATCCAATCGGCTAGGACCTCTCGGCGGCTCGTTCTGGCAGGGATCTCGGGCTGTTCGCCGCCCAGAAAGCGCGGCTTGACGGATTGCTTGGTGACGGGATGCTCGATTTCTCCGCGCCGGTCGTCGTACCAGATCCTGCGGTACTGGCCATAGCCGTGCTTGACACGCGTGCGCGCCAGGAATGCCGCCAGCCCGTAGAAGTCGTCTTGGGTGAGGTTTTCCAGCGGGTGGTTGTGGCACTGGGCGCACTCGAGCCGCTGTCCCAAGAACAGGCGGGTGATGGTTGGGACCGCCTTCTCGACTTCGAACTTCTTGAGCATGAAGTCGATCGCCGGATGCCAGAAGTTGCCGGCCGGGCGCACTGTCGTGTCGCCCTCCGCCGTGAGCATGGCGCGCACCGTCTCGTCGTAGGGCCAGTCCTCGCGGATCGAGTCGTGCAGCCAGCGCTTGAACGAGCCGTTGGTGCGGCCTTGGGAGTAGTACTGGGAATTGCGGAACCAGTCCTCGAACTTCACCAGCCAGTGGGTGGA
Source organism: Bryobacterales bacterium (assembly GCA_022824585.1). Taxonomy (GTDB): domain Bacteria; phylum Acidobacteriota; class Terriglobia; order Bryobacterales; family UBA6623; genus VXMF01. Next base: position 26,943 of record JAJDZN010000273.1, read on the forward strand.
GTACTCGTCACTGTCCAACAGCCGATCCACGAGGGCGGAGCGTTTGTCGGCCCGGTCGCTCGCAAGAAAGGCCTCGGCCTCGTCTGCCGCGGGCAAGACGCCGACAGTGTCCAGGTACACCCTGCGCAGGAAGGTGCGGTCGTCGCTGAGCGGAAACGGCTCGACACCGACGCTGCCGAGCTTGTCGAAGACATGCTCGTCGATGAAATTGACGGGCTCCGGGAACCGCAGATCGCGGCTCGGCGGTTCCTCGACGACGATGAACTGTGCCGCGGCTGCCTTGCCCATTGCGCGGGCCATGACGGTTGTCATGCCCGGTGCCTTCGCGGTGACGGTCCAATCGTCGTCCAGTGTCACGACGGCCTCGTCCTTGACGGCGTAGCGGACTTCCGCGGTTAGATCGCGCGTCGAGCCGTCGGACAGCCGGCCCACCACGACGACGGGCTGGCGCTGGCCCGCGCCGGTCAGCACCCGCTCGCCCGGATGGATCTCGAGTCTCTCTAACCGCGTGTCGCCCGCGCCGTACGGCGTGCCCTGCCGCAACCATTCGAGGATGGTCGCGTATTCGTCCGCCGCAGGTGTCATGAGCTGGCCTCCACCGTGAGCAATGGCGAAGCTCGGCTTGGCCAGCAGCAGCGAGTCTTCCGGAGACTCGACCGAGATTCGCCGCCCCGCATGCTGGTTCACGATCATGTCGTAGTCAAAGCGGGGGTCGGAGCCGTACAGGGAGAGCCGGAAGCCGTTCTGGCCGGCCGGCGAGCCGTGGCACGCGGACGAGTTGCAGCCCTTGGTGGTGAGGATCGAGAGCAGGTCGCGTTCGAAGCCAACTCCCATGGCCGAGTGCCGGTTTCCGACCCGGACGGTCGTCGCGACGGATCCAGCGGCGCAGCGCACGTCGATTCGAGCCTGCCCGGGAGCGTGCGCCACCACGCGGTTTCCCTCAACCGTGGCCACTTCAGGATTCGCGCTGGATGTCTCGCAGCCAGATCCGCCGGCAAGCACGATGCGCTGCGATTCGCCGGGGCTTTGGAGCCTGATGTCGGAGGGCTGGATCAAGACCGCGGCGGGGGCGGACCAAGCTGGCACGGCCGCCCAGATGCAGATTCCGACTCGTGCCAAGCGCACATTGCAAGCGTAGTAGATGGAAGTGCTTGCCGCAACATCGTTGCGGCGGTCGGGCGGCCGTCCGAGCGATCTGTGCTTGGAGCAGAGCGAAGTCCTTAGTCGGACGAACTGGGCTCCCATAGCGTTCGGCGGCCAAGCCTGGCCGCGCGGCGGTGTTTCGGGCAATGGAGCGCTTTAGGTATTGCTCGCCATCACACGGCGGATACTCCGTGCTACTCTCTTTGGAGCACAACGACACTCTGTGTAGTGCCTCGGGTTTGTCGGCGTTCGGCTGCTAGCGTCCTCGAAATCCAAGCGGCCGGATGCATTGTGAACATTCTTCTCTACAACCCAGACAACCAAGTCACGAAGAACTATATGCCGCACCTGTGGATGTTCGTTCTGCAGGCTGTGACGCCCCCCGGTCACAAGGTCTTTCTCATCGATGGGAATGCCCAGCACATGACCGAGGAGAGCATTGCGCAGTTTGTCCGTGACAACGACATCGAACTGGCAGGCATCGGCGCAATGACGCGCATGGCCGCCAGGGCCTATCGCATGGCCGACGCGATCCGGGCCGCCGGAGCCAAGGTTGTGATGGGCGGCCCCCACGTCACGGAAGTGCCCAACGAGCCGATCGGCAAGGACGGCGAGCCGCGCCACGCTGACGCAGTGGCCCTCGGCGAGGCCGACGATCTTTGGCCGAAGATCGTGAATGATGCCGCGGCCGGCCAGCTGCAAGAAGTCTACATGCCGGTGGATGAATCCGGCGCGGAGGTCAAGCCGTCGCTGGAGAACTACCCCAAGATCCCCTGGGAGACGATGGACTTGCGGCAGTTCGACCTGGTCGCCAAGGTTCCCAAGTGGGGCCGCTACCTGATCGAGAAGGCGGGCAGCACTTGGAAGAGTCTCTACGTGGTGCCGATCGAGTCCGGGCGGGGCTGTCCCTACGGCTGCGACTTCTGCACGGTGACGGGCTTTTTCGGTGATTCGATCCGCTTTCGCAGCAACCAGAGCGTAATCGACGAGATCCTGCGGTTGAAGGCGCGGGCCAAGGCCGAGGGCGGTCGCGTCGCGGTGTTCTTCATCGACGACAACTTCGCGATCAACGTCAAGCGCACCAAGTCGCTGTTGCGGGAGATGATCGCCCAAGACGCCCAGATACCGTGGGTTGCGCAGATCAGCATGAACTTGCTCAAGGACGAGGAACTGGCGGATCTGATCAAGGAGAGCGGCGGCCGCTGGATCTTCATGGGTTTGGAATCCATCGATCCGGCCAGCCTCAAGGATGTCAACAAGGGCTTCAACAAGCCCGACTTGTATGGGCAAGTGTTGGACCGGCTGGCCAGCCGGGGCATCTACTCGATCACTTCGTTCATCTTCGGGATGGACGGCGACCGGCCGGGCGTGGCCCGCGAGACGCTCGATGCGATCGCGAGCTGGCCTCCCGGGCTTCCGGTGTACGGGCTCATGACTCCTTATCCGGCGACGCCACTGTATGACCGCCTGATGGAGCAGGGGCGGCTGACGCGTCCCAAGCACTGGCTGGACTTCCGGCCGTTCCGCATGGCCTACACGCCGGAACACATCAGCATCGAAGCTGCCGAGGCCGAGGTGCATCAGGCTTGGACGGAGTCTTATTCCCCAGAATCGACGGAGCGGGCGCTAGATCAGATCAAGCATCGGCCGTTCCACGAGCGCGCGGTGATGTTCTTCACGCGGATGGCGTTCCGCGGGATTTACTTCCCCCAGATGAAGAAGCGCCACTGGGTCGGACTGCTGTGGCAGAATCGCGCGAGCTTCCTGCGCATCATCAGAGAGGGCTTAGAAGAACACCGTCGGCATCGCCACGGTCGACCCGGCCCTCCTGTCCAAGGCGCGCCCGTAACGGCTAGATCCGAGCGAGTCGCCGCCTGATCGCCCTGCTGACGAATCCAGGGCAGGGCTTCGCCTCCTTGAGGCTGCACGCTGGCGTGGTCTAAGTGATGACCATGACCACTAAGTTCGCATGTCGCTGGGATTGGAACCACTCGGTCTCTTTGGGGAGGCTTTCGGTGCTATCTGAGAGTTCCTTGATCTCATGAGATGGGAAACGTCGCAATGAGGCTGCTGCCGATAGGAGCCGCCTCTCCCGCATCCATCCGCTGGCGCGGTCCTCACGGCACAGCACGCCCGTTGCGCGCGGTGTGACTGGGTGCCTTGCTCCTCCGCTTGTATCGACGCTGCACATGTGAGCTCAGACACGCCGAAGCCCAAGATATAACAGTCCGCGAAATGCAGGCGATCGCTTCGGCAGAGACCTCTTGGCTCTAGCTTGAACTGAACTACCGTCGATGAATTGGTGAGGCTGAATCCACGACTGATGGATCCCGCCGCCGTCACTCCGATTCGAGCGAGTCAGACGCTGCATCAACAAATGCCGAAGCACACTTGTAGTGCCAGTTCGTGAAGGGCTTTCCGAACGACCGGAGTTTGCAGCCAGGCGCAGAGGGACTGCTCCCGGAATAGTAGACAATTCGCGTGCTCTTCGCCGCCGCGGTCAGCTTGCAGAACAAGGGAACGTAGCTCTTGCCGCCGAAGAAGACAATTGGTTCGACGGGCGGCCAAAGTAGTTGTCGGAGCGCCAGGCCAACTGGCAGAAGGGAGGAGGTGAAAGTCCTCTGGGAGCAAGGCCTAACCAGCCAACTCCCTCCGCGAGCCGTGCGCCGGTCGTCGCGAGGCGGCAGGTGAAGCGTCGGTAGCGGGGCATGTGGACGGGGCGATTGAGCGCCGAAATACTTAAGTTCCGGGGTGCCGAGGCCGTCGATAAGGTCGAAGGCAACACGGGCCGGTCCGACAGGGTGAGGGCCGGTCCGGCCCCGCGGTGTCGAAGAACCCAAGCACGCATGCACGTCTTCTGTCGGGACCTGGGAGGTCTCCGAATCGCCCCGAGTCGTTCGGGGCCGCAAAGGAAAGGAAGTAACCGAAACCAATGATGCACGATTCGGAGAAATCGGATCCGGGCATAGTAGCGGAGAAGCGAGCGAACAAAGACGCCTTGGCGTCGGCGGAGCTGGTGGAGCGAAGGGCCGGACCGGAAGGCAAGCCGGGACGCCGTGCCACGTGCCGCGCACAGAAGCGGGCAAGCGTGCAACAGGCGGCGGAGCGGATACGGGCAGTAG
>JAJDZN010000056.1 GCA_022824585.1 Bryobacterales bacterium
GGCGTTCGACGTCCCCTGCGTAACGATCTTCGGGTCTTCAAACTCAAAGATCTGGCACCCGTGGAAGACCCGGCACAGGGTCGTCGAGACCGCTTGGGACTGTAAGCCCTGCCCGGGCGACCGCTGCTACGCATACGACGAGCCGCGCTGCATCCTGTCGGTGACGCCGGAGGCCGTCGCGCAAGCCGTCGACGAACTGCTGGCGGAGCGCCGGAGCGCTAGCTGAGCAGGTAGATCGCCGAATCGGCTAGGAGATTCGGCTGGCTGGCCACCCGCCGGCCGCGCCGGAGGAAGCACGACTGCTCGGCGCGGAGCCCCTCCTGGCGCAACAGGTCCTCGAAGTCGAGGATCGTCAGCACGCGGATGTTCGGCGATTCGTACCACTGGTACGGAAGGTGCCCCGTGCGAGGAGCCTTGCCGGTGCATAGCAGCGACAGGCGCACGCTCCAGTGACCGAAGTTGGGGAAGGCCACGACGATCCGCCTGCCCACCCGCCGCATTTCCCGCATCAGCTCGAGGGGATGCCGCACGACCTGCAGTGTCTGGCTGAGTATCACGTAGTCGAAACAGGCGCCCGGGTAGTCGGCCAAGCCTTGGTTGATGTCGCCCTGATAGACGGACAGGCCCAGTTCGACGCACCGCCGGACCTTCTCCGGAGCGATCTCGACGCCGCGCGCCTCGACGCGCTTGTGCCGCGCCAGCCAAGCGAGCAGATCGCCTTCGCCGCAGCCGAGATCCAACACCGTGGAGGTCTCCCCGATCATGTCGGCGATGATGCGGTGATCCTCGCGCGCCAGCAAATCTGGCACGGCCGCGACCTCTGACGGCTCCAAGACTGGCATCGCCCGTTTCAAGAATTATAGGCCGTCAGGTTCTTTCCGATGCGCCGCCTCAAGGCGCAGCCGATGGCCGCTTCGAACGCGCATCCCCTACGCCACGGCTCGGTCGTGAGCGTACCGTGGCAGGCCGGAAGGGCATGAACGATGTCCTGCCGCTCCCAGCGCAGGGTTCCCCAAGCTGCCGCAAGGGCACGCGCGACCGTCTGACAAGGCTCCCTCCCGGTCTCTGGGTCGGACATCCAGACAGTCGCAACACGCAAGGCCCCGGCCGGGCCGCGTCGACATGCCTGCGCGTGACCGCGACTCGTTGACCGCCGGCCCGTCCCGGCGGTAAACTCGGCGAGTTGCACGGAGTAAGCCTGCACTCCACGCGCTGGGTCGCCTTGATCGCGGCCGCACTGCTGCTCGCAGTCGCGCCGGTCGGCGCGCAAGATCCTGCTGCGGTCGACAATCCCCGAGTCGGACCCGCGCGCGGATCGCTCGTGATCATTGGCGGCGCAATGCGGGACCCAGAGATCGTCGAGCGAATCATCGACCTCGCCGGGGGCCCTGACGCCCCGCTGGTAGTGATCCCGACCGCCGGAGGAGCGCCGCACTACGACCAGTACTGGAGGGGCCAGCGGCCGTTCAAAGACGCAGGCGCAACCGACATTACCGTTCTGCACACGTACGACCGGAAGGTGGCCGACACGGACGAATTCGTCGCTCCGCTGCGGCGGGCCCGCGGCGTGTTCTTCGGCGGCGGCCGGCAGTGGCGCTTGGCCGACGCGTACTTGAACACCCGCACCCACACGGAGCTGCTCGCGCTATTGGACCGGGGCGGGGTGATCAGCGGGTCTTCGGCCGGGGCGTCGATCATGGGCTCGTTCTTGGTCCGCGGGGACACCAAGACCAATACCGTCATGATGGGAGACCACGTCGAGGGCTTCGGACTGTTGAAGAACGTCGGGATAGACCAGCATCTGCTCCGGCGAAACCGCCAATTCGACCTTCTCGAAGTGATCGAGGCCCACCCCAGACTGCTGGGAATCGGAATCGACGAGAACACGGCGATCGTCGTGCAGGGGGACCGGTTCGAAGTCATCGGGCAGAGCTATGCGGTCATCTACGACAACCAGCGAAAGATCCCACCCGACGGCAGGTTCTATTTCCTCGCGCCCGGCGACCGCTACGACATGGGATCTCGCGAGCCTCTCCGGCCCAGCGTGACAGACAGGCCTCTGGAACGAGTCCAGAAGGCCCCGTGGTAGCGATCAGCGACCGCGGTGCGATCCAAGACGGACTCACGTCCTGGCACACGCGAGGCTTGGCGGTGAAGAGAGCCCGCTCGCATTGGAACTCCCAGCCCGGACGTTCGAGAACCTCCGTGAGGCTCCGGCTCCATTTCAACAGGTGTTTTGGGTCGGGCCAGAGTTAAGGAGGAATTCGCCAATGTCGGCCTCAGCCGGTCGCGCCTCCCACCCGCCAAGCTCGAGGCGCTCCCGCGACCGCTCCCCGGTCGTCCCGCGTCGACGCACGTTCCTCGTCCCCAGGTGAATTTGTACAGCGGCCGGGTCTGCGGCTCCTCGCCTGCGCACGGATCCGCCGCGGCCGGTGTCTCCGCCGCTGTCCCGGCCGCGTCTCCGGCCGGATCGGTCGGCTCGGCCTCGCCCGCCGGCATGGCCTCGCTCTTGCGTCCGAACAGATCCTGTTGCAGGTTCGCCAGCTGGGCTTGCAGCTCTGCCTCCCGTTCCTGGGTCGCCTGCAAGACTGCGTCTTTGGCCTTCTGTGCGCCTTCGAGTTGCTCACAACGCGCGCACGCAGGCCGCTCCCCGACGCGCTGGCCCTTCTGGCTGAACTCCGCTCTGCCCACAACGGCCGGGCCACCTACCCCTACGATGGCAAGCTTGCCAAGCCAAGCCAAGGTCAAGTGCTCAGCCGCTGTTTTTTTGCGGGCCCGGCCCGACGCCGACCGCTTGCTCTGCTTTCCCGGCTCCCCGGACTGCTTGCCTCAGCGTCGAGATCGTTGCAGAAGTCCGGTTCGACTGCCGCTGCCCCACTCTCGTAGTTCTGCAACCAAGCCTGACTCTAGCGCCCCGAAACCTGAGTGCTTACTGGCAGGGCGGCCATCGCGTGCGCTTGCTCATGAGGTGGACGGGAAGAATCGAACCGGGATCGACCAGCATCCAGCTGGTCAGTCTCACGGACATATTCGCCACGAGTCTCGACGCGATCGGGGCGAACGTTCCCGCCACAGGTGCCGGGGACAGCATCAGCTTCCTCGGAGCCACGTTTGGGAGATCGCCCGAAAGTGCTCGAACGTCACTGGTCAGCCACTTGAACCAGGGAGAGTTCGCGTATCGCGACGGCCCTTGGAAGCTCGTCTACCGACGCAGCGATCCCAGCCTCGAGAATTCACGGGGCCAGTCGACGATTGCCGAGCTCTACAACCTCGAATCCGACATCGCGGAGGAGCATGACCTTGCCGCCGAGAATCCGGAGATGGCAGAGGAACTGAAGCGACGGTTCGACGAGGTGATTGCGCGGGGCGCTAGCCGGCCCGGTGTCGAATCGGCCAATGACGCGGCCATCCGCTACGAGATAACCCAGACCGAGCGATGGGCTCCGCCTGCACCGTGAGGCGTTCTCCCTGGATTCGGCCTGACCGGAGCCGCAGGCTGATTCTGCTTGCCTTCGACTGGTGACTGCGAGATATCCGTGCCGTGCCTTGCGGTTTCCTGCTCTCGGAACTTCCGTCGGACGATTGACTTGCGAAGGCCCCGGAAACCGCCCGGTTCGCGCTTCCCGCTTGCTCGACCAAGGCCTACAATCGGAGCCATGCCGGATGCAAGCCGCTCGCGACGGGACGTGCTGCAAATCGCGGCCACCGCTGGAGCGTCCGCGATCCTCGGCTGCGCGACGTCGCGGCCGACGGCCGTGCTTACGTTCGACGACGCCGTCAAATCGCATCGTCACTTCGTGGCGCCGTTGCTCGCCGAACTTGGCTTTTCCGCAACGTTCTTTGTGACCCACCGCTGGATGGACGACCGAGAGAACTTCATGTCTTGGGACGAGATTGCGGAGGTCGCCGAAATGGGTTTCGAGATCGGCAACCACTCCTGGTCGCATCCGAGCTTCGCAGTGCCGAAGCATGCCGCCCGCATGGAAGGTGAGCTGGCCCTGGTCGAGAACGAACTGGAGCGGGTCGGCGTGGACAAGCCGGTGAGCTTCGCATGGTGCGGGAACCGCTTCGGTCCCGAAGCTCTCCAGAAGCTGCGGGACCTGGGATATCGTTTCGCCCGGCGTGGCCTGTCCCCGGAACTGGACAACCGGGCACTTGCTGCAGGTCCCGCCTACGACCCCCTCCGCCACGATCCTCTGCTGATACCCACCACGGGGAACGCCGTGCCTGGCTGGACGCCCGAGATCTTCCGCCAGGTCCTCGACCGGGCCACCGAGGGGATCGTCGTGCTGCAGTTCCATGGCGTGCCGGATGTGGCCCACGACTGGGTCCATACGCCGCCCGAGGCTTTCCGGGACTACATGGGAGAGCTGCAGAAGCGGGGGTTCCAGACCTTGGCGATCCGCGATCTGGAGGCATGGCTTCCGGGCGGGGAAGTGGCTGACCGGAATGCCGGCATCCGAAATCCGCCGGACCCGGACGGCACTTTGGAACAACCGGTCGAAATCGTACAGACGCGCGACGACTTGAAACGTTGGACCGACACGATGGTAAGGCACCGCTACACCGTCGAGGAAGCCACGGTCGTCGCGGGTCTCTCCACCAAAGGCGCCTCG
>JAJDZN010000269.1 GCA_022824585.1 Bryobacterales bacterium
GAACGGCTGGAGTTTCTCGGCGACACGGTGCTAGACCTGTGCCTGAGCGAGGTTCTGCTCGAGCGTTTCCCAGATGCCGATTCGGGCGAATTGACCAAGCTGAAGGCGCTGCACGTGAGCAACGAAAACTTGGCCGGCGTCGCCGACAGGCTAGAGCTGGCGAAATACCTGCAAGTCGGAGGGGGTCGCTCTCTCGTCGGCGATCGGACCGAGCAGTGGCTGTTGGCGAACGCGTTCGAGGCCGTGCTGGGTGCGGTGTACCTTGATGGCGGCGCCGCCGCGGCCAGGCGGGTGGTTGCACAGTGCATGCTCTCCGGCGAATCGTCGGACACCCTGGACCGGGCGCCCGACGAGGGCAACCACAAGGCGGCACTGCAGGAGTGGTTGCAGGCACGCCGGCGGGATCTGCCGCGATATGCCGTAGTTCGCACCGAAGGATCGGACAATCGACCGACGTTCTTCGTTGAGGCTCGCAGCGGCGAACTCGTGGGGACAGGCGCCGGTCCCAGAAAGCGGGCCGCCGAGCGGGAGGCGGCCGCGCAACTCTTGCGGATGTTGATCGAATCGGAAGCGTCGGAATCGACGTCAAGAGCGGGCGTGGCGGCCGGGTCGGGGGATTGAGAGCCGTGCGCGTGGTTGCTCTGTTGCTCTGTTTGGCGCTGCAGGTGGCACCGGCGGCAGTTGACGAGGCGGCTGCGCTGTCGGCCGCTCGGAAATTCCAACAGATCGCGGACCGCTCCCTGCCCAGCGGAACGACGGTGGAAATCTCGGAGGACGAGCTGAACGCATTTCTCAAGATCCACGGAGCGCTGGCGCTGCCAGACGGCGTCGAACACGTCGAAGTGTCGCTGCGTCAAGGGGGAGCGGTCCTCGGAGCGAGGATCGACCTAGAAGCGGCCGGCAAGGCGATAGAGAACCTTCCTGTCTTGATGCGGCTGCTGCTGAAGGGGGAGCGCTCGATTCTGGTGGACGGCGACTTAGCGATCGAGGACGGGCAGGGGACTCTGGAGATAGTCTCAGTGCAGGTTGAAGGCGTCGAAATACCAGAGTCGGTCATGGAATGGTTCATAGAGGCGTACGCGCCGCCGGAGTTTCGGCCCTACTTGACGGGGGAAGAGGCCGAAGTGAGGATGGGGCTCAGCGGGCTGCGCCTGGAGCCGGGCCGAGCCGTCGCCATCGTGGAATAGCCTCCCGAAAAGTCGGAGCCAGCAGTGGATAGCCGAAAGATCCTCAGCTACATGCGCGAGTGCGAGGGCGACATCATCGCCTTGGTGCGAACGTTCGTCGAGACGGAATCCCCGACCTCCGACAAGGCAGCGGTCGACCGTATGGGAGCTGCCGTGGCGGATGCGGTCGAGGACATTGCGAGAGTCACTCGAATCGCACAGCACGAGCACGGAGACCACCTGCGGATCGAGTTCGAGATTCCCACTCAGGCAGACGGCCAAGTGCTCGGCTTGGGACATATCGACACGGTCTGGAACCTCGGGACACTGCAGCGCATGCCTTGGAAGCACGCGGACGGGCGTCTGTGGGGTCCGGGGGTATTCGACATGAAGGCGGGAGTGGCGTACTTGATCTTCGCGGCGCGCGCACTCCGCGAGCTTGGCCTGCAGGCCCGCCGGCGCTTCGTGGTGCAGCTGAACTCCGACGAGGAGATTGGAAGCCCGTCCTCCACCGCGCAAACACGCAAAGAGGCTGCACAAAGCGCAGCCGTGCTCGTGGCCGAGCCGAGTGCCGGCTTGGAAGGCAACCTGAAGACGTCGCGCAAGGGCGGGGCAACGTTCGAGGTGTCGGTCGAGGGCGTGGCCACTCACGCCGGGCTAGACTTCGCCGCTGGGGCCAACGCGATTCTAGAGCTCACTCGACAGATTCAAGTAGCGTCGTCATGGACAGACCTCGAGCAGGGCGTGACAGTCAACCCGGGACTGGCGCGCGGAGGATCGGCGTCGAACGTGGTGGCCGAACACGCTTGGGCAGAATTCGACGTGCGGTTTTCCACGCGCGAGCAGGGTGCTCGCATCGAAAAGCGGTTTGCATCGCTCGTGCCCGTAGATCATCGCTGCACCGTCAACGTCTCGGGCGGTGTCAGGAAGCCGCCGCTGGAGCGAACGGCGGATGTCGTGCGGCTCTACGAGTGCGCCAAGGCGATTTCGTCTCAGTTGGGCGTCGGCCTGGGCGAAGCATCGGTTGGCGGCGGCTCCGATGGCAACACGACCGCCGCGATGGGTATACCGACGCTTGACGGGATCGGAGCCGTGGGAGAAGGTGCCCACGCACTTCACGAGAGCATCTTGGTGGATCGCATCGCCGATCGGGCTGCGTTGATTGCGAGTCTGGTGCAGACCCTCTGAGTTGGCGTTCGAGCGAGAGGCCGGCGGCCAGCAGCCGTATCGCTGTCCGGGCGGCGACGTGCATCGGCCAAGGCGCTAGCCACCAAGCTGGCACGCTGTGTCGGCAAGACCAGCAGGATTGAGTTTCCGGATCGGTCCGCGGCCTATGCTACGGTGCGAGGGCGGCCGTGGAAGCGCGACAGAAGATCACCGTTCATGTGCCGGCCGACCTCTTGGCGAAGGCTCAAGCGGCAACGGGCCAGGGCGTCACGGCAACCGTGCGCGAGGGGTTGCGCATGGTGGCAACCCGGACTGCGTACCAAAGGCTTAGAGAACTCCGTGGCAAGGTGGAATTCTCGATCGATCTGGATCGCCTTCGGGAGGATCGCGGCTGAATCGAGCACGGTGATCGCCTTGAAAGTCGGGCAGTCGCGCAGTGTTGTCTCAGACTTTGCTTGAGCGACATCACGGCTGCTGGCTGACGCCGACAAGGCTTGGCCAGCGTGGCATGTTCTGTTCTGAGAAGGAGTTGCAAGAATTGATTATTAAACTGAGTAAATTTGAGCGATATAATAATTGAAACTGCTGATATGTTCGCTCGACCACTTGTCTCGGAACTTGTGAAGCGAATGCGAGAAGTCCCGAGATCGATTATCTACGTCTCCGGGCCTCGGCAGACCGGCAAGACGACCGCCACTCGCCAAGCGCTGGCCAAGGTCGACATACCGTACAGGTACTGCTCCGCAGATGCAGGCGAAGAAGCTGCATTTCTCGGAATGCCGCCAAGTCGGGACACGGAAATCGCATCCCCGTCGATAAGGGATGGCTCTTGGATCGTCCAGAACTGGCATCGCAGCCGTATCGACGCAAGGAGGTCGGAACGAGGCTTCGTGCTGGTGCTTGACGAGATCCAGAATACTCCGGACTGGTCGTCGACGGTAAAAGGGCTTTGGGACGCAGACCGATTCGAGGACTTGCCCTTGAGGGTCGTGATACTCGGCTCGGCTCACCTTCGGCTGCAATCCAGCCTCCGCGAGAGCCTCGCGGGTCGCTTCGAGCCGCTCCACTTCACCCACTGGTCTCTTGCCGAAATGTCCGAGGCGTTCGGCTTTGACACAGATTCCTATGTGTACTTCGGAGGCAGTCCCGGGGCAGCGAGATTGGTCCACGACGAAGAACGCTGGCGCCGGTACGTGCTGAGCTCTCTTGTGGAGGCAGCCATCGAGCGAGACATCCTTGCAATGACACGAGTCCGAAAACCCGCTCTTTTCAAGCAACTGCTCGAGCTGGGATGCGAACTGTCCGGTCAGACAGTCTCATTCAATAAGTTGCTAGGACAGCTGCAGGATGCGGGCAATACGACGACACTGGCGCGCTATATCGATCTGCTGTCAACAGCCGGCCTGCTGTCCGGCATCGAGAAATACGCTGGAAGCCGGATATCAATCAAGGCTTCCAGCCCCAAGCTCAACGTCTACAACACTGCCTACCTGTCCGCGTTCTCGGATTACAGCTTTGTCGACGCGAAGGCTGATCGCGTCTTCTGGGGCCGACTGGTCGAAAGCGCCGTCGGAGCCCATCTGTTGAATTCGAGTACTGGCAACACGCGAGTCTACTACTGGCGACAAGGGAACTCGGAGGTCGACTTCGTGCTCCGTAGCGGACCGAGGTTAGTGGCGATTGAGGTCAAGAGCGGGACTCGTGTACGCAGCGCCCGTGGCATGAAGGATTTCGCAAGCAGGTATTCACCACTGAAGTGTCTCGTTGTCGGAGCTGACGGGATTCCGCTGTCCGATTTCCTCTCGGTGCCAGCCAGGCACTGGTTCGGAGATACCTGATGAGATTCGTCGCACGAACTTGCCGGGAACTGGGCGCCGATGGTCCTGCCGGTGCCGGTAAAGCGTTCAGTCTGGACGAGTTGCAAGATATCGGGGCCTTTGTCTTGCTTGGGGAGCCTGGCTCCGGGAAAACCACGCTGTTCAAGCAGGAAGCCGCAAGGACGGGCGGCGTCTTCGAGTCGGCACGCGACTTCATCACGTTGGTTGATCGTCCGGAATGGCATGGCAGGACGTTGTTCATCGATGCCTTGGACGAGAGGCGGAGCGAGTCTTCCAACTCCACGCATCCGCTGGACCGCATCCGTTCCAAGCTTGACAGCCTAGGACGGCTCGAACGGCCCAGGTTTCGCATCTCGTGTCGCGATGCCGACTGGCTTGGAACCAGCGACCGGGACCCCTTGAAGCGGGTTTCGCCGGACGACTCCGTGCGGGTGTTCCGCTTGGATCCATTGGATGAAGGCGGCATCTTGGAAGTCCTTGCCGACATCCTCCCAACCGGAAACCCCGAGGAGTACCTGCAGGAAGCACGTGACCGGGAGATCGAGTATCTGCTTGAGAACCCCCTGACGCTGGAGTTGCTCGTGAAGGCCTCCGCATCCCTTGGGTGGCCCGAATCCAGAATGGAGACGTACGAGCGTGCATGCTCGGTGCTCGCAAGAGAGCTAAACAATGACCACCTCGCGGCGAATCCCAATCGACTGTCTAGTGCAGAACTGGTAGAGGCGGCCAGTGAACTTTGTGCGATTCAGCTGCTGTCCGGCAAAGACGGATACTCCCCGGGGCCTGAAGAGGAGGGAGGGCATTTTATTTCGCTACAGGAGTTCGAACTGGCCGCTCGCGACCCGGCGCGCCAAGCGTTGCACTCGCGCCTGTTCTCCGGGGTAGATGGCGTGACGCCGGTCCATAGGCATGTCGCGGAGTTTCTCGCAGGACGCCACTTGGCAGCCAAGGTCGGCGAGGGCACCCCCCTTAGGCGGCTTCTCGCCCTCGTCACCGGCCATGACGGTCATGTTGTGTCGGAGCTCCAAGGGACAACGGCGTGGCTCGCAGTTCATTGCAGCGAGGGCAGGGTGGCGGTGATGGAGCGAGACCCCGTCGGGACTCTCCTTTACGGCGACATCTCCAGGTTTACGGCCGAAGAGAAGGCGCTGCTTGTTCGGAACGTAGCCCGGCATCTGGAGCGACACTCGGGCCTGCAGGAGATATTCCACCGAAGGAATCCGTGCCTGGCAGGCCTGGCAACGCCCGATATGGCCGGACTGTTCCGAGAGGTGCTCGACGGATCGGAAGAGGACAGCACAGGCCTGCGGGCAAAGTTCCTCGTCCTGAGAGCGCTGCAGGCGGGTCCGATAGTGCCCGGGCTCGCCGACGCTGCGTTGCAGCTCGTGAGGGAGGAGGGCTCTCACCGTGACGTGAGGAGCGAAGCCTTGGATGCATACATCCGGCAAGCAAAAGAAGCCGAGGACTATTCGAGCGCGTTGGCTGAGCTATTGACGGACGTTTGGCATGAGAAGGTTTCCGACCCAGAAGACGAACTTCTCGGGGTACTTCTAATGAACCTGTACCCCAAGGCCCTGAGTGCTGCGCAAGCAGTTTCGTATCTGAGATCACCCAAGAACCACAGGCTCGGAGTGGCATACCGGCGATTCTGGAGCCTGGCTGTGGCCGAAGAGACTGATCCGCGACGCATCGCGGAACTGCTCGATGCCTTTGCGGACAGAACAGAGAGCATAAAGCGCGAATTCGAAGGGTTTGGATTCGAGCGACGCGGGCCGGTATTCTTCACCGTTCGACACTTGCCTGCGACACTCATAGCCCGCTACCTGGAGTGTTTCGGCCGCTCGGTCGAGATACCGCGCCTGTATGGCTGGCTAGAGGTGGTGTCCGACAAGGGATTCTATCGGATTGCGTCGAATGAGCGCCAAACGGTGCAGAAATGGCTCGAGGACCGTCCGGACATCGTGAAATCCCTCATTCAGATCGCAGCCGAGAGCAGTGCGAGCGAAGGACGATTCAAGCAGGTTGTCGATCGTGCACGGAAGCTCCTCCTCGACTTGGAGCCTCCGCCAGGTCTTGAACAGTGGTACCTAGATCAGAGCCAGATGGCATCCGATTCGGGAGTGTCGGCGGTGTTCAAAGATACCGCCCATACGTTACATCGCAGGCGCAGTTCGGAGTCGGTTCCGGTAGGTAGGGTCGAGCGAGAGTCCGAACAGGACGGTAGCCCCAATCTGACGCTCGAAGAGTTGGTTGCCGAAGGCGGTCCGGACGAGTGGCTGAGAGAACTGTCTCTTGACGGGTCGGCCGGTCAAGGCAGGATTGCAGAGCAGGAATGGCGAGCGCAGACCCGAGAGAATTTTCGACTCATTGCCGACAATCGGAGCCGCCCGGCCTTCCTAGAGTGGCTAGCCGAAGTGTATTTCGGCAACGACTTCTTCTCTGAGGGAGTGAGTCCCAAGGAAAGGCTGCTTGCCCGACTGAAACACGAGAGTCTGGTTGAAGCTGCGCTCGCGGGCTTGAGGGGAACGGTCAATCGCGACGACACGCCCACGGACAAGGAGGTGCTGAAGCTTCACGGCCAGGACCAATGGCACCGCCTAGCCTTGCCCTTCTTGGCTGGGATGGAAGAGATCGATCAGTCGCCCGCCAGTGCCGTCAATACCCTCGGCAAGTCGCGGCTCCGTCTCGCGCTTGCGTTTCACTACACGAAATGGCGACAGCACCCGGCCCCATATGAGCCGCAATCGGGAGAGAACGGGGACGGCGAGGTGCCGCGGTGGTACAAGGAACTGCTCGACTCCGCCCCAGACTTAGTTGCGGATGTGCTGGTTCGAACCGTCCGGGCGGAGGTCCGGAAGGGCTTGGTGCTGTACAGCGAGCTTTGCAAGCTCTTGCGGGAAGGGAGCTATGCGAGCATCGCACGTAGCGCCTCGCTGCCGCTGCTGAAGTTGATTCCCGTCCGGTGCACGGCGCCGCAGCTCGACGGCCTTGAACTGGTTCTGAAGGCAGCGTTGCGCCACTGCGACAAGCCAGAACTAGAGGCTCTGATTGAGGAGAAGCTCGCAAGAGACAGCATGACTGTCGGGCAACGAGTGTATTGGCTGGCGGCCGGTCTCTTCCTTGCCCCAACCGAGTACCGGAAGCGCCTCGAGGACTATGTCTCCTTTGACGAGGAGCGGATCGTGCATCTCGGGAAGTTCGTGGCGGGAGAATTGTTCGATTCAGACCAGCGGCTCCCTGTCGAGTCCCTTGACGTGCAGTCGCGCGAGGCAATCATCGCACGCGTCGGGCGGCTCCACAGGCCACTCAGCGTAGATACCCAAGCCATTAGGGAATCGGCATTCGTCCAAGTCCTCGTCGACCGGCTCGGTAACGACCCAAGTGTAGAGGCGACAAAGGCTCTCGAAAGGCTGTTGGAGATGCCGGAGCTCGAGGCCTGGCGAGCGCCACTTCAGCACTCCCTGCGACGTCAAGCGGAGGTGCGCCGGAATACGTCTTTTGCGTACCCGTCCGTCAAGGCGATCCGTCAGACGCTTGCAAACACACGACCGGCGAACGCTGCGGATCTCTCAGCCCTGGTGACCGACCGGCTCGAAAGGCTAGCACGGGAGATACGGGACGGCAATGCGTCGCTCTGGAAGGAGTTCTGGAACGAGGAGGCTGGCGAAGCCCCAATGACTCCGAGACATGAGGACCGCTGTCGGGATCAATTGCTCGGGCTGCTGAAGGCTGGCAGCCCGCCGGGACTTGGCCTGGAGTGGCAACCGGAAGGCCACTATGCCGACGACAAGCGGGCCGACATACGAGTTTCGATCGGAGGCTTCAACATCCCTATTGAGATTAAGAAGAGCATGCATCGTGAACTTTGGACGGCTGTCTCGAAACAGCTGGTGGCGAAGTACACCCGGGACCCGGGGGCAGAGGGCTACGGCGTGTATGTGGTGCTGTGGTTCGGTGTGCAACAAAAGGTGCAGATGCCCTCAAGGGGAACCTGCCCGCAGAGCGCTTGCGAACTGCGAGGGATGCTTCGGGATGGATTGGGCGACGAAGGACGGATGAAGATATCGATCGTGGTGTTGGATGTCGAGAAGTCCAGTAAAGAGTAGGCCAGGGCTTCGAGTAGACCGGGCGAAAGGCCTTGATTCCCCGAGCAGTGCGCGTGTGCGAGTTCTTCTGCCTTGCTTGGTGGAGTAGCTGGCGTTGTCGGCGGTCCACGAAATAGTCTCGCTGCTAACCACTTGAAGACTACTTGCATCGCTTCGACCCGGAATGTATGACTGAGGAATTGTTCAGAAAGAGGTTTCGGATTCAACCGCGAGACATCGCCGTACTCGATCAGAATCCGTTCCATATGTACTGATGGTGCTGTAGTTGCATCTACGGAGGTTCGGATGGAGGCTGGATGTCTCGTTCGTTGCGGGCTGGATCTGGAGTCTTGGGCTCACAGCGGTCACGGACGGCTTCTCGGGCTCTGCGTGACGGCACTCCCTCAGGCGGCTAGCGCCGTGCCATTACTCGCAGGCCCTTCACGATCAGCGCTATGAGCGCGGCCAAGAAGCCCAGCATGGTGATCGGCGGCATCGACCCTGGCCAAGTCGACAGGTCAATCCATCCCTTGTATCCCATCGCGAATGTGTGACCGCAGGCCAGTGCCAGAGTGGCGTAGCCCAGGTGCTGCGCCCGCAGCCAGCGTTCCATGCCGAACGCGTCATACATGTAGGGCAGGGTGGTGATCGCCGGGAACAGTAGGCAGCCGTAGGCGAGTACGCCGCAAAGAAATGTAATTTCGCCCGTCAGATTGAGCTTGCCGGACGCTGCGAAGAACTTTTCATAGTTTGCGGGCGACAGCAAGACCATTGACATCAGAATGTGCATCGAGATCATCCCGAAGCCCGTCAAGCCAAAAAACTTAGCCTTGGCCCGCACCGGTTCAGAACCGGCCGGGCCCCCAAAGGCCTTGCCGACTATGTAGGCCAGTGCGATGAAAACGATTCCGCCAAACGCGGCAGACTTATTGACGATGTAGAGGGGCAGATGCGTCCACTCAACACCCTTGAAGACGTTGTAGCGAATGATCGCGTAGACAAGGCACGCACCCCAGACCGCCAGGACCCAAGTGGCGCGCTCTCTGTACGGCAGGCGCAGGCTCGATCCTGGATTAGCCTGAATCCGTGGGTGGTTGGACGAGGAATCGGACGGCATAGACAGAGAATGATACTGCAAGAAGGTCTGGACACCAAGGCAGTCACCGTATCCAGACGTAGGGCAGTCGTGCCGAGAGAGGTGCGCCAGGACTCAAAGCTCAGCGGGCCACATCGCGGCGTTGCGCGGCAGGCAGGCGGATGTGTGCTCGCTAGGGGGCGGCCCTAGCCTTGCGTCGCGACGAGACGGCGTATCACTGCTGGGGAAACCCTGGCGAGCCGCCCAGGTAGGGTTGCGAGTCAAACAGCGACCCGCGACCGTCGAGTCTCGGATCTTCCATTCTGATCAAAGCCTGCGCCAGGCGCACCGCCAATTGCTTGCGGGTCGTAAGGTACTGCGGGTCATCCGCCACGTTGACTACCTGTCCGGGGTCTTTCTTCAGGTCGTACAGTTCCTCAGCCGGGCGTTTGGCGAAGGACAGGTCGTAGTACCGCTTGAGCTCCGGATCGTTGCGGTTTTGCCACAGGAACCACTTCGTCGGGCTGTTGTCGCAGTCGGCCAGCCAAGCGTTCGGCACTTGCGCGCGCTCGTGGTCAGGGGTTCCAGCCGGCCAGCGGTCCGGCTCGTAGTTGCGGATGTAGAGAAATTCGTCTGTGCGGATCGCACGAGCCGGGTAGCCTCCGAGCTCGGGAGCTGCTTGAGCTACGACATGACGCTCGCGCCCGAAGATGATGTGGTCGCGGTCCGCCGACACACGCCCGGACTGGTTGGATTTGAGGATCGAAAGCAAGGAGCGACCGGTCATCTCTTTCGGAGCCTCGAGCCCTGCGGCGTCCAGGAACGTCGGGGCTATGTCGGTGGTCGAGACAAAGTCGGTGACAGTCCGGCCTCCGGGAATG
The DNA here is from genome assembly GCA_022824585.1 of Bryobacterales bacterium. Taxonomy (GTDB): domain Bacteria; phylum Acidobacteriota; class Terriglobia; order Bryobacterales; family UBA6623; genus VXMF01. The sequence continues at coordinate 10,213 of JAJDZN010000269.1, forward strand.
GTGCCGGGCCACACAATTGCCATCGGAACGCGCGCGCCGGAATCGTACAGATTCCCCTTGGCCCTTGGGAAGGGCATTCCGTGGTCGCCGGTCATCACGATCAGGGTGTTCTCGAGCTCGCCCATCTCTTCCAGCAGGTCCACCAGCTCGCCGACATCGCGGTCGAAGCGCTGGACCTCGAAGTAGTAGTCGGCCACATCGCTCCGCACCACCTCGTCATCGGGGAAGTGCTCGAAGAGATGCACATCTTCAAGCTTGACGCCGCTCTCTACTCCCGTACCTGCGGTGTAAGGACGGTGGGGGTCGCTGGCCCCGAACCAGAAGCAGAACGGCATGTTCTTCGGACGTGCCTCGAAGAACCCGTCCACGCTGTCGTAAATCTCGCCCGCCGGACTGACGGCGGTATACGGATAGGTGCCTGGCCCCCAGCCCTTGCGGTAGCTACCCACAAAATATCCCTCGGCGGCCAACAGCTTGGGATACTCGGGCTCGGTAGACGGCCAGACGCTCCAGAGGTTGCCTGCGGGGCCCAAGCGCCAGAATTGCTGGCCGGTGATGATCGCTCCTCGGCTGGGCGTGCATGAGGGAGACGAGATATAGGCGTTCTCCACGAGCACGCCATCGCGTGCCAGTCGGTCGAAAGTAGGTGTCTTGACGCCCTCGTCCCCATAGGCGGAGGCATGCGGCCAGCCCCAGTCGTCCGCGATCGCGAAGACGATGTTCGGTCGTGTGTGCCCGATTCCGGGCAGCCCCGCGCAAATCCCGGCCAATGCCAGCAACAGAGCAGGTCTTGAGTTCATAGCCGATCACCATAGCACGGCCCGTGTGCTGCGACGGCTCATGCCCGCGAGTAAACCCGAGTTTCAGTCCGCCCTCCTGCCAGACGAAAGCGCACCCTCGCCTAGGGCCCAATGAACAGCACGCGGGTGCCGCACACACTGGCACCTGACCTGGCTGTGCGGGCCGCCGCCGGACGGGCCAGTCGTAATCGCGGTGGCTTGAATCGCTCTCGATCACATCGAGACTCACGGCCGCAATAGCGCCTCGATCTCGGAAATACGCAGGATCAGCATGAGTGGCTCGCGGTCCGAGAACGGTCGGAAGCCAAACCGTCCGTAAAAGGACTTTGCCTGTTCATCGATGGCCTGCACCGCAATGGCGCGGGCACCGATCAAGTTGGAGACCGACAACGAGCGTCCTGCTGCATCGATCAGGAGGTCGGAACCGAGGTGCCGACCTCGGTAGTCCTCGTCCACGGCTAGCTGTCCCAGCAGAATCACCGGGATTGGGTCGGGCATGCTGCGCCCGATCCGGGACGATACCCGTCTCCTTTCTACTGAACTGGCGGCGAGGCTGTAGAATCCAGCCACGCGGTCGCCTTCGCACACCACATAAGTACGGGCGCCACCCTTGGCTTCGTTCAGTCGCGCTTTGCCGCGCAGCCAGGCGTCGAGCGTGGGGACGCCCGACGAGAATGTTGAAATGTCGTGCCGAGGGGCGAGCGGCTCCGGTGGTCCTAGCGATCCCACTGTGGCCGTCGCGCGAAACGCTCTTTTACGGAGGGATCCAGTTCCACTGGCGCATCGAGCGCGGCGACGAAATCGTCCCATGCTTCGTCGTCGAGCGTGATGACGGGACGTTCGTTCAGTATCTCGATTGCCGCCGCCTCGCTTGATCGGAGCACAAACTCGGTTCGGGACACTCCCCGGATCGCCGCCGCGCGGTCAATATAGGCTAGGCGCTCGCTAGACATCCGGAAGTTTACCTGAGGCATGCTGATCTCCCTTGTATTCCGCAGTGTTTTGCCTTCTGCAAGTATAGCATTTGTGTAGAACGAATGGTATACGGGTATCCACACATTCACACTCTCACAACTCACACTTGGTAGCAATACGCTTGGCAAGCTGGTGGCTGGAATACACAAAGAATGAGCGTAGACGTCCGGAGACGTTCGGCCTATGGGATGAGCAACAGCTTGCCCATCGTCTTCCGGCCGGCTAGCTGCGATTGCGCTTCGCCAGCATCGCTGAGCGCGAACTCGCCCCCGACATGGATGTTCAGGTCGCCGTCCTCGATCCAGCGGAAGACCTCTGACGCGCGCCACATCAGATCTTCGCGGCTGGAGATATATGCGAACAGAGACGGGCGCGTCAGGAAGAGCGAACCGCGCTTGGTGAGTTCCAGCGGCGCGAGCGGCGGCACTGGCCCGCTAGCATTGCCGAAAGTCACCATCATGCCGCGCGGCTTCAGGCTGTCCAGGCTCCCGTTCCAAGTCGACTGGCCGACCGAGTCGTAGACCACATCTACGCCTTGGCCATCGGTGAGGCGGCGGCATTCCTTCTGGAAGTCCTGCTCGGTGTATAGGATTACCTCGTCTGCCCCTGCTGACTTGGCCTTGGCTGCCTTCTCCGAGGTCGAGCATGTGCCGATGACACGCGCGCCGAACTTCTTTGCCATCTCGATCAGCAGCAGCCCGACACCTCCGGCACACGCGTGAATAAGAGCAGTGTGGCCCGGACCCAGCGTAAACGTGGACCGCGTCAAGTAGTGGGCCGTCATGCCCTGGAGCATTGCCGCGGCTGCGGTCTTGGTCGCGATCGAGGCAGGGATTTTCACCAGCCGGTCAGCGGCCACTGTGGCGTACTCGGCGTACGAGCCATGCACACCCGTGTAGGCCACTCGGTCTCCGGCCTGCAGAGTCGAAACGTCTGCACCGACCGCGCTGACAGTGCCTGCGCCCTCCTGACCGTTGGTGATCGGGAGCTCTGCAGGGTACAGCCCCGTGCGGAAGTAGATGTCGATGAAGTTGACTCCGGCCGCTTCGATCTTGACGACGGCTTCATTGGGTCCCGGCTCAGGCGTGGGGACGTCTTCGTAAGTGAGGACCTCCGGCCCGCCGGTCTCGTGGATACGGATTGCTTTCATGGCGAAGCGGTATTCTAGCAATTCGATGCGCGTACGCAAGGTTGACGCATGTGCCCTGCGCGGGCAGCTCAGCCAGCCGTTCAGTTTCTCGCAGTTCTCCTACGACGTGCGTGAGGCCATGCTCGTGCGGGTCACGACCGAAGACGGCCGCGTAGGCTGGGGCGAGGCGTATGGCCCGGCCGTCGTCACCGCTGCTATCGTTGGCGACTTCTTGGGGCCTCTTTTAATCGGGCGAGATCCGCGAGCCGTCGAATCGAACTGGGAAATGCTCTACGCCCGGTCGCTGGACTACGGGCAGAAGGGCGTGATGCTGGCCGCGATCTCCGCACTGGACATTGCGTGCTGGGATCTCAAAGCGCAGGATGCCGGCACACCTCTCTATCGACTGTTGGGTGCCCCGCCGGTGGAGTCCATTCAGTGCTATTGGACGGGCTTCTACTTTGGTGGAGACGAACCCTTGGAGCGGCGCTGGGAGCGCGAGGCCCGCGACTGCTTGGAGCAAGGGTTCCAGGCCGCCAAGATGAAGGTTGGCCTCGGCGTGGCGCGCGATGCGGAACTGGTGGCGGCAGTCAGGGGCTTCCTCGGCTCAGAAGTCAAGCTCTCCATCGATGCCAACCACGCCTACATGCCTACGGACGCGATCGAACTGGCAAGGCGGGTCGAGGGCCTGGGCATCCATTGGTTCGAAGAGCCCGTATCTCCGCTTGATCCGGAAGCCTACCTTCAGGTGAAGAGCCAGACGTCGATCCCTATCGCTGGCGGGGAATGCGAGGCAACCCGCTTCGGATTCGAGCGCTGGTTCCGGCTGCGGGCCCTTGACTATGCCCAGCCGGACCTGTGCGCCTGCGGTGGCATCACCGAAGGCATCAAGATTGCGACGCTGGGCTCGTTGACCGGCGTGCACGTCACGCCGCATGCGTGGGGGACCGCGATCGGCCAGGCGGCCGCGCTTCACTTCTATGCCGCGCGGCCCAGGCATCCGTCCACGCTCGTGCCCGAGTCAAAGCTGATCGAATGTGACCGCACTGAGAACCCATATCGGGAGGACATCATTGAACAGCCGATGCGGCTGGAGAACGGCCGCTGGTACCTGCCCGACTCTCCCGGACTAGGGGTAAGGATCCGGCCCAAGGCATTCGAGCCCTACTTGGCGGATTGAGTGCCTTCGGATTCTCACGGCTAGAGCGCCCGGCTGACGGCGGACTTCCAGCCGGCATATAGGTCTGCGCGCCGCGATTCCGACATGGACGGTTCGAACGTCCGGTCAACGCTCCAGAAATGCTCCAGCTCGTCGGTGCCACTCCAGAACCCAGTCGCCAGCCCTGCGAGGAAGGCGGCACCGAGCGCAGTCGTCTCCAAGTACGCAGGCCGCACCACGGGCACTCCCAAGATGTCTGCTTGGAACTGCATCAGGAAGTCGTTCTCGGTGGCCCCCCCGTCCACTCGGATCTCCGCGAGCTTCGAACCGCAATCCGATTCCATCGCCTCCACCAAGTCGCGCGTCTGGTACGCGATCGACTCCAGTGCGGCGCGCACGACATGCTCGCGTCTCGCGCCGCGGGTCAGCCCCGTCAAGATTCCGCGCGCTTCGGCGTTCCAGTAGGGAGCCCCTAGGCCCGTGAATGCGGGCACCATGTATACACCGGCCGTGTCGGGAACCGCTTGCGCTGCTGCTTGGGAGTCAGCTGCGGTATCGATCAGGGCTAGCTCGTCGCGCAGCCATTGCACGACCGCGCCTGCCACGAAAATGGCGCCTTCAAGAGCGTAATCGTTGCGGCCGGGACCCGAAGCGGCGGTTGTGGACAGCAGTTTGTGCCGCGATTCGGACGCCTCTGCTCCGGTGTGCATCAGGGCGAAGCAGCCCGTGCCGTAGGTGTTCTTGACCAGGCCAGGGCGAAAGCAGGCCTGCCCGAATAGCGCCGCCTGCTGGTCACCGGCGATGCCTGAAATGGGTATCTCTGCACCGAGCACTTCGGCGGACGTTGTCCCCATCGTGCCGCACGAGGGCACGATGGTCGGGAGCATGGCAGCCGGCACCCCCAGCAACGAGAGCATTTCCGGGTCCCAGTTTCCGGAGCGCAGGTTCATCAGCAGCGTTCGGGAAGCGTTCGTGCGATCGATGACATGAGTCGCGCCGTTGGTCAGCTGGTAGACCAGCCACGAGTCAACCGTTCCGAAGGCCAGCTCGCCGTCCTCGGCCCTTCGCCGTGCGTCCGGCACGTTGTCCAAGAGCCACGCGATCTTGGTGCCGGAAAAGTACGGGTCCAATACCAGCCCGGTGCGCTGAGTGACAGCCCGCTCATGGCCCGCGTTTGCTAGTTCGCTGCAGGCGGAGGAAGTCCGCCGGCACTGCCATACGATGGCGGGACCGACGGGCTCGCCTGTCGTGCGATCCCAGACGATCGTGGTCTCGCGCTGATTGGTGATGCCGATGGCGGACATCCGCCCCCAGCCACCGCACTGCTCTGCCGTCTCGCTGGCGGCCTGCAATTGGACCCGCCAAATGGAACTTGCGTCCTGTTCTACCCAGCCGCTATGCGGGAATCGGCTTTCGAATGGGTGCTGCGCCACCGCTCTAGCGCGCGCCTCCCGGTCGAACGCGATAGCGCGGGCGCTGCTCGTGCCCTCGTCCAGGGCCAATACGTATTCGGACATTACTTTTGATCTTGGCAAATGGAGTCCCAGGCGCCGAAAGTCGCGTTCGAAGCCCTGGGACTAGGTCGATAACTATGGGAGGGGCATCTCCTCGCTGTCTGTTTCCCGAGCGGGGACGAAGGACGCCGCCGGGGCTTCCGTGCGGACCTGTTCCAGCCAGTACACGCCGTCGTAGGGGAGGCTGTTGCCGCGGGTGCCCACGAAGTCGATGTCGCCATCCCCGTCAAGATCCCGTGCCACGGCCATGTCGAACATGCCGCGCTTGCGGCGCGAAATGTCGTGCCGAGTCCACTCGCCGGTGCCTTCGCCTGGATTCTCGAACCAAGCCAGGCGACCCAGCCGGTCATTCACGGTGACTTCCTCGCCGTCCCTGTCGCGCGGCCCCCGGCTGTAGCTGCCGGAGTAGAGGTCTTGGTCGCCATCGCCATCGATGTCAGCCAGGGTCAGTCCGGTGGACGAGTCGGGCTTCATGCTGCCGATCCGGTGCAGTGCCCACGGCTCTTTGGCCGACTCGGGTTGCTCGAGCCAGACTACGTTGTTCCCGCCTTCGCTGAGCAGCACGTCGAGCCGCGAGTCCGAGTTTACGTCGAGGAAGGCGAACATGAAGCCGGTCATGGCAGGTTCCCCGTACCCGTCGGGCGGAGCAATCTCAATCGAGTGTTCTTCGAATTCGATCTCCGGCTTGCCAAGGTTCTCGAACCAAAAGATGCGGGCTTCTCCTCGCGATCCCGCCAATATGTCGAGGTCGCCGTCGGCGTCCAGATCCACTGGACGCGAGTTGATCGGCACGGCCACCTTTGTCAGGACGTGCTCTTTCCAAGAGTCATCGTCGAGCGGGTCACCTGTCACCTCGTACCAGCTGATCGCTCGCGGGACGGCATCGCTGGCCGGGCCTGACTGGCTGCCCTTGTTCGGTGCGACCACCTCAGGCCGTCCGTCTGCGTTGAAGTCTGCGAAGAACACCCGGATATACGAACCCCTGTCGCTGGCAACAGAGGGGATGATGCGCTCCCAGCGGGCGCTGCGCGCATCCTTACCGGGATTCTGGAAATAGATCAGGTGCGCGAATTCGCAGGACGCGATCACGTCGGGGTAGCCATCGCCATTGAGATCAGCGATCGAGACGTCCTCGGCGGCACCGGCTTCCTCGCCTTCGGCCAGCGTTACTAGCGTCCACGTGTCCGGATCTTCGGACCCGAACGCAAGGCGGATGTGCCCGTCGGCCACGCCGTCATACTCCGTGTCGGATTCATGCACCGACACCACATCTTCGTGTCCGTCCTTGTCCAGATCGGCCATCTCCAGCCCATCGCTGCCCGCGATGGCTACGCCGCCGGTCGCCAGATCGTCGATCACATGTTCGCGCCACGAGATGAACCTACCGTCGGCCGCTTGGGCGCTTGTCAAGGTGTCGGCTACCAATTGCGGACCGGCGGTTTCTCCTGGGCCGCACTGAATGCACGTGATGGCCAGCAGAGCGCAGAAGACGGTGGAGATTCGGAAGCGTTGCATGGAACCTATCAGATTGGAGCACATCGCGCAAAATCCGGCGAGCCTTTTTTCCCGAATCGCCACGTGCAGAGCCATGAGGCGAGGTGCTCTACGCTACGCAACCATCGAGTCCGGGCAGGCTTGGCACCGGGCCGAATCTGTCGCCTCGACACCGAAGTGCTTGCGGCCGAACGCGATCTTCCCCTAGCGGGGTCCGAAACGACCTACAGACGGTATCGGGTGGAGGGCGGCTAGACACGCGGGGAGCGGACCAGCCGCGGGCCAGGATGGCCGATCCTAGTTGCGCTGCACGGTTTCCGCGTTTGGCCTTGGCCCGGACGCCGGATACGGAGTATTGAACACGGTTTTCTTGTCGCCCTGCTCGTCCATCCATTTCCCAAGCCGTCCCCGCAGCCCGGCCACGAGGGAACGACTCTCGGCGCGCTCCGCCAGGTTAGTCTGTTCGAGGGGGTCGGCCTCGAGGTCGTACAGCTCTTGCGCGGGGCGCTGAAAGTACCGCTGCACGATCGCCGCAGCCTCGGCGTCGGTTGCGGCGGCGCGGTCCCATGAATGCCAGTACGCGCCCGCCCCGTCCTTGCGCAGGATGTCGGAGTGATTCGTGTGGATGTGGTCGGGCAGCAGGTTGAGGATGTACTTGTAGCGCTTCGTGCGGATGCTCCGGATCGGATAGACGTTGTAGACGCCATCGCCGCTGTGGGTGGTGAAGATCGCTTGCCGGTGCTCTCCCGATTGGCCCTTGAGCACGGCGGCGAACGAGCGCCCGTCAATACCGGCCGGCACTTCGCCACCCGCCAGATCGATCAGGGTTGGCAGCAAGTCGATCCAGCTCACCATCGCCTCGGTTCGCGTGCCCGCCTCGATCCGGCCGTTCCAAGCCACGATCAGCGGAACCCGAATGCCGTGGTCGTAGAGGTTCCACTTGCCGAACGGCCACTGGCCGCCATGGTCGCTGGTGAACACGAAGATGATGTCTTCGCCAAGCTCCTCCGTGGCCAGTTGCATCACCCGCCCGAACTCGCTGTCCAGCCCCGTGATGTCGGAGTAGTACCGCGCGCGGTGCTCGCGCGTCTCGGGCGTGTCCACGAAGTATGGCGGCAGGCTGGCCTCCTCCGGCTTGTAGATGTTGTCCTCGGTCCAAGGCACGTGAGGGCGCCTGTCGCCGACTAGCAGGCAGAGCGGGCTGTCTGAGGAGCGCTCGTTGAAATACTCCGCGACATTGTTTGCCAGTCCGACGCGTGGCCTGGAGTAGAAGTCAAAGCCATATTCAGGCTTGGCGTCGCCGTGCGCCACCTTGCCGAACGCTGCGATCTCGTAGCCTAGCCCGTGGAGCGATTCAGTCAGGTAGGCCGTGCCGGGATGAGGGTAGGTGTGGTTCGCCTCTGCCCCGTTGCGTGCGGGCATCAGGCCTGTCAGCAGGGCCGCGCGGCTCGGCGCACACGCCGGCGACGCGATGAAGGCGTTCTCGAAGGTCATTCCCATGGCCGCCAGCCGCTCGATGTTGGGCGTGCGCACGTCACCAGAGCCGTACACGCTCGTGTCCCTGCCGCCCAGATCGTCGGTCAGGAACACGACCAGATTGGGCGTGGCGTGGGCAGTCGCGCAAGCGACTAGAACAAGCACGGATCGAATGAGGGACTTGATTCGCATGCAAGCACCATAGGGTAGGCCGGCGAGTGGGAGGCGCGCTATGCCAGCAGCAGTCAGTGTAGCGAGTCGCGCTGTCTCACTGGGACTGTTGCCTTAGTCTGCGGATAGGATGCTCCGGCGGGGGTGCTTGGAAGCGAGGCCCGCAAGACCTCATTACCACTCGCGGACAAGTTGCCGAACGAGTGGTGCCCGTCTCAGCAGTCCTTAGTTGTGGCTGCTGGAGCAAGTGGCGCGGGAACGGAGTTTGGTCGTTCTGTGGCAGAAATGCCATACCACACAGCCATTGAATTCGATGCAATCATACGTGCGGTACTGACTGCCTGAGCGCAACTTGGGGCATACAACTCGCGGCTCCAATCCCAGCAGGTGCCAGATGATGTAGTATATTTGAATGAGTCTTACATATGGGGCTGCCTAGGTGAGGAATGATGGCATCCGAGAAGCGAAATGTATTTATAAGTCACATTCACGAGGACGATGCGGGTCTGAAGGACTTCAAGGATCTACTGGCGAGGAACCGGATGGATGTCAGGGACTACTCCATCACATCGGACAAAGAGAACAATGCGAAGTCGCCTGATTACATCAAGCAGGAAATCCTGGCACCACGGATCAAGGCCTGTAGCACGATGGTCGTCTACTTGACGCGCGACACCAAGGAGAGCGAGTACGTGAATTGGGAGATCGAATATGCGTCCAAGCACGGAAAAACCATCGTCGGTGTGTGGGAAAGAGGCTCGCGCGGGTGCGAACTTCCGGAGGCGCTGGAAGAGCACTACGACGCAATCGTGGGATGGAACAGCGAGAACATCATCGACGCGATAAATGGGGTCTACCGACGATCGAGCCACGCGGACGGCACACCTAGCAACGAGAAGAAGCCGATCAAGAGGCATCCTTGCTGAAGAGCCGATGCCACGACGCCTGTTCTCTTACGTCGTACGATTCGATAGCGGATTCGCGCCGAACCCGTTTCACGGCTACTGCACTCTGGCTACCTGCAAGCCGGGAATCCGAGAGCGCGCAAATATCGGGGACTGGGTGGTTGGAACCGGGAGCGACGCTAAGGGAGTACGGCGCGGAGGCCACTTGGTCTATGCAATGCGAGTCGGGGAGATTCTCGAGACTACTCAGTACTGGTGCGACCCTAGGTTCGAACGGAAGAAACCGAACTTGTATCACAGCTGGGTAGCCGCCTCCGGGGACAACATCTACGAACCAATTGGCTCTTGTGATTGGAGACAGCTGGACTCCTACCACACGAAGAGTGATGGCCGACCGAATGAGCGCCATATCGGGCGGGATACTGGTGTGCCACGGATATTGATTAGCGAGGACTTCGTGTACTACGGCGGAGAGGGGCCGAAGTTGCCCGGAAGATTCCAGTCGGGCGGCAGTATGAATTTGCGTCGTGCGCAGCGGAATTACCAAATCGTACATGACGAGGAAGTGATCAGCAGTTTCGAAGCATGGCTGAAGTCTCAGGGGGGCCGAGGCTACGAAGGAAAGCCTTGGGACTGGCTTTGTCGTAGGCGGGGACCGAACTAGGGGCTGGGAGTACTGGGTGCTGTGTTGCGCCAGCGGCGGCTTTGCGCACAGGGCACCTTGGATCGGAGGGCAGCGTAGCCAAGCGTTAGGCCTTCGTGTCGTGAACCTCCGATGCAACTCGATCAATGGGCGCGAGGATAAACTGGAAGACAAGGGAACAGATGAAACTAGGCGAATATCAGGAACTGGCGAGAGAGACGGACCAGAACCCCCCGGGCAGCAAGCATAGCAGTGCACGCGATCCAAACCGGGAAGAGATCATACCGCTATTGGGGTTGGTCGGCGAGGTGGGTGCACTGCTGTCGGAGTACAAGAAGCTGCTACGCGACGGTGAGATTCATCGGAGCTTTCGGGAGGAGGTGGCGGAAGAGCTAGGCGATGTCCTTTGGTATGTGGCGAACGTCACCGACAAGTTCGATCTTAGTCTGGAGGACATCGCCAGGGCTAATTTGAAGAAGGTACGGGGTCGATGGTTGGGTCCCGAGGGCGACCCCCGCTTCTATGACGACGGGCTGGACGCAGGGCAGCAACTGCCCCGCGAATTCGCGTTTCGGTTCGAACAGGAAGGGCCCGAGGGTGCGAGGAGGGTTCGGATGCTGGACGCCTCATCCGGAGCACCGACGGGCGATCCACTCCGGGACAACACGTATGCAGACGACGGATACCGCTTCCACGACGTGATCCATCTCGCGTTTGCTGCGTATCTCGGCTGGTCTCCAGTACTGCGGAAGCTGTTGAGGAACGAAGGGCGGCTGGCCCATAGGACCCCCGAACAGGTGGACGACGCCGAGGACGGTGGACGAGCGCAGGTCGTGGAGGAGGCGATTGTAGCGGCGGCATACATCTATGCCGAAGACCACGCGTTCCTCGACGGCGCGACGACGGTCGGGCAGCAGCTCATTCGTCACATCGAAAGGATGACAAGAAAGCTGGAAGTCGGTGACCGCTTGGCATGGGAGTGGGACAGGGCACTGTTGTCGGGGTTTCAGGTCTGGCGGGAACTGATGCGGAATGGCGGGGGGTGTGTGGTCGGCAACCTGAATGCCCCCAGATTGGAGTTCAGGCTCAATAGGGCGTAGCTTGAGTCGGACGGGGGACACGATGTCGTCATGCAAGCAAGAGCGTAGGTAGATTGAGGTTCCATTTCGGGGGGTACCACTGTGGAAGGGGCTTCGTAGACGGTCTGTACTTCTGCTTGATCCGTGTCCGCCTGGAAGAGCCGGGGGACGAAGGATGGACGACGCGCGAGTACTTGTCGACCTCGCAAAAGAGGTTCTGCAGGTCGATGAGTTGAAGGGGCCGCCCCCAGAGGTCCGGGAAATCGATGTCTTGGCGCGAGAACTCATTCTCGCGGAGGTCGCTGACCGCACGGATCACGTCCGCATCGCTCAGGCCGCCGGTATCGGCGAAACATCTGCGGATGCCGCTGCGGGCACCGGGACCGGCAACGACGAAGTCCATTTCAGAGAAATCGAGAAACGCGCTGTAGTTCAGGTCGATTGCGAACTGAAACGCAAGAAAAGGGCCGATGGACGGGTACTGCTTGAGGATCTCGTAGACGGTCTCCAGTGACTTGGTAGCGGCAATGAGGCTGGGTACTTCGTCGAGGAGCATGCGGTCTAGCAGATGCAGGTGGTTACGGTGCTTCCTAGGGTGGCCGAGATTCGGGCTTGGAATGATGTAGGCTGCTGAGTAGACTCTCGACTGGCGATCGAGCAAATCGTCCAAGACACGAGCATATTCGTCAGGCTGGTAGGTCGCTGCGATGGGTTGGCCGATCCGCGAGGTCAGCGCTTGCCAGGTCTCGATCTTGTTGAACAACTTGAAGATCATCGCTCGGAAGAAGATCTCGCTGGGAGTCTGGTCGCCTTCGTAGAGGACGTGCTGGATCAAGTATTGGCTGACTCGGTCGGAAGCTCGGTAGGCGTTGGTAAACCGGTAGCGCCTGAGGACTGGATCCTCCGTCCACGGTGGCGGCGATCCGAAAACGCGGCGGATGAAAAGTTGCTGCCGCTCGGCAGCAAAGCGCCAGTAGGTGTCGAACACCGGAGTGGCTTTGAGCGTGCGTCCACCAGCCACCTTGATGTTTCGGACATCCCATGCGGTCGCGGGGGTGACGATTTCGGTGAGGTTGTCTGTCGAAGGACGGTCCATTCAATCCTCGATGAGGAGTGTACCCTCTATCTCGATCGCGGTCTGGGCGTCGCTAGGGAAGGCCATCCACAGACACATTTCTCCGACAAACAGGATAGGGGTCCGAGACCAAGCGAGCGTCCGGCTTCGGAAAGGGGAATCGCAGGCTCTACGTCTTGCGGCGACCTTGGCTGCTTCTCCATCAGTGTCCACCAAACGTCTCGCTTGGACTGTAGCCCCAGGCTTGGGCTTATTGAGCCACGTGAACGCGCACATGTAGCCCAGCGCTCTGAGATCGCGCGCGGCCTACTGGAACGCTTCAAGGCTATAGAGCGGAAGCTTGGGCTGCCCTGGGGTGACGCTTCGGCCGCGCACGACAGTGAAGTCTGAACGTGTGAAGTTTTCCTCGTCATCAGGGTGGCCGCACTCGTAGCCGGCCTACGTGGATGTCAAGGCAGCGGTGGTGCATGAGTATCGGAAGTGTCTGCCATAATTGCAGTTGCTAGTGGTTCAAGTTAGTGACGGGACGAACTTCAAGCGTGCGAGAGGTGAGCGATGGGATGCGGACGCCCATACAAATTGTAGTGATCCGCGATCAGGGTGACCGGCGAACCGATGTCTACGTAGATACCCTTAGGCTCGCTTTCGAGGGCAGCGCGGGTGGAGTGGGATCACCGAGCGCGTACCTCTCCGAGGCTGTTGATCTGGGCATCCGTGTATTGGAGCCGGCGAATGAACTAGGCGAAGCTGACGTCGGGCGGCTGGTCGGTGGAGCACGACACACAATCGTTGTAGTGATTGGGGCGTCGTCAAGTCGAAGCAACATGCTCGAAAGAAGGGTCGGCACTGATCATATGGTGCGGGTACCAGCGCCCTCGCCGATGAGCAGTGGAGAGATCCAGGGCGAAAGGTCCACGGATGAGGTTGAACCAGCGTTCGCGCCTGTGGTCGCCACTCTGCGAGCGATGCAGAGAGCTCGGCAAGTGCTTCTGGGTTGGGTGGGCGGCCGCGAATGCGCTGATGGCGGTTTGAAATTGTTCATAAGTCACGCGAAGATTGACGGTGTGGCCATGGCTAAGTCGTTGATCGGTGTACTGCGACAACTACGGGAGGCCGATGAGAATCCATCTGGTTTTGCTTACTTCTACGACGACGAGCATATCGAGCCCGGTAGTATGTGGAGCGAGGTCTTGAAGGCTGAGGCAGGCCAATCGGTGTTGATTGCGCTCCGCACAGAGGCATATGAGGGGCGATATTGGTGTCGTCGGGAGTTTCTGCGGGCGGAGAGCCGCGGGATGCCGATTTTGGTGGTCGACCTGCGGAGGGAGCAATACCACGATTGTTCATTGCTCCCGTTCGATGTTGTGCCTTCCGTTCGAGTGCACGACGGAAACCTGATCCGCGTGGTGCTCCACGCGATGGCGGTGCATCTCAGAGCGCTGCGCGTACAGAGCGAGGCACCACGAGGTGTCAAGGTGTTGCCGCACAGGCCATCGGTGTATTCGTTGGGCGGTGTCTGTCAATTGGCTGCCAGCAACCAAACAATCGCCTACCCCGGCCCGAGGCTGCCGGATACTTATACGCGAGCGGTGCGACCGATCCTCGAACGAGGAGCGTCGACGGTGGACCTCCTGACGTTCGATGAGCTAGCTGGAGTTTGACATGTGGTCAGTAGGTATTTCGGTCTCGCCATGTGAGGACGCAACGCTGATTGGCTATGACGCACGACAGATCAATCGGATCGTGATCAGGATGGCTCAGTACTTCCTTGATCGGGACATGCGCGTCATCTTCGGTCACGATTGGCGTGAGGACGGGGTAATGCGGGCTGTAGCGGACTTCGCGGGCATCGTGGCTGCCAGGGCCGAGGCCGACGGGGGAGGATCAGATGGTGAGCGGTCACTTGGCAGCGCGGACAGAGCAGAACCAAGGATGGTCAATGTGGTTCCGACGGGAAGGGAATCGCTTAATCGGTCGGCCCTCGAGGCGCAGCACGATAGCGGCGGATTCCTCAAGGTGATTCCGCTTAGGGAGGAATCGGACCATATACCCCAACAACTGGCGGGTGTTCGCGAGCCGTACGTCCGACCGCACCGGCAAGTAGGACGTGCGGCGGAGTTGACAGCGCTTAGGAAGCACATAACGCAACTGCTTGACCCCGGATGTCGGATCTGTCTGGGAGGCAAGACGAGTGGGTATCAGGGCAATGAGCCGGGTGTGATGGAAGAGGCGAGGTTGGCGCTAGAGTACGGCAAGCCGCTGTACTTGATGGGCGGGTTCGGTGGCGCGACACGGGAGTTTGGAGAGAGTGAGCAGTGCGGTGACAAGGAGTATTGGAGCAGCGGCAATGGACTCACGGATGAGCGCAAGCGGGATCTATTCGAGACGACGGACATAGAGCGTGCGATTCGCCTGATTTCAGGCGGAATTGAGCGTATTAGCCCGGAATTGGGTCTTCAGGGTGTCGGCCTTGAAACTTGAACGGGCCTTACGAGTGCGGCCTATTGTCTCGGCCCATAGTTGCTTGTGGTAGCTGATGCAAGGCTAGGAAGGCGAGCGAATCCGGGAACACGAGGCAACGGTGAATGCAGTCCTGTGTACGCCGGAACGCGCACCAGCCGCCGACCTGCGAGGGCAGGAATTGCGACTGGGCAACAGATGAGGGCCTATCTATGGCATACGTAGGATCGCAATCCTACCAGTGACATTCGAATCGAGGAAGAAAGATGGCATGGCTATTCATGGCTGGTACGAACGTTCGGGAGATCCTGCTCCAAGAGGCGGAACGGGAGGGGCTAGAGTGGGATGTATTCGTCTCTCACAAGTCCACGGACTCTGCCGACGCAATCAGAATTGCGCGGCGCATTCAGAGTGCCGGGCTGTCGGCATGGGTTGACAAGTTGGATGCGAACATGTGGGGAGATCGAGATGGCCCGTTACTGGACCACTACATCGAGACGATCCTGTCGCGTAGCTTCAGCCTACTTGCGTTGGTGACCGATTTGACCCACGAGTCGTGGTGGGTGCCGTTTGAGATCGGTCTTGCCTTCGAATTGCGCAGATACCTGTCGTCATTTGCCCAACGGACTATCCGGCTTCCATCGTTTCTGGCAAAGCATCCTCGCTTGTCCAGCGATGGTGACATAGACCTTTGGTGCGAGCGGTTGAAGCAATTGAAGAGAAGGGCTCGCACCGAACGCGTATCGCTCATTCGCGGGTATACGGTGATGGCAGAGAATCGCGGTGCGTACCTTGACGAGATGGGGAGACTGACTAGATTCCTTGTCTAAGCGTAGCGTTTACGGATGAGTCAAGTTCACGCGGCGATCGGCTGGCCCTCCCAGAGGCGGTCGATCTCGCGGTCGAAGCGCTGCACGGCCTTCTGCAGGGGCGTGGG
>JAJDZN010000052.1 GCA_022824585.1 Bryobacterales bacterium
CTACCGCGTCAGAATTCCGTTACAGATCTGTGGTTGAGGCGATATGGTGTGCGCTTGACGCCGGGGGCGGACCCTGGGTAGCTGCTTGCTCCCAAGCCCGATTGCGCCGCCGCAGAGAGGCATCGCGATTGCTGCGCTGCAAGCGCGGCGGGTTGCTGGCGATTGGCCGCTCCAAGGCGGCGAAGGCTTGGGGCAACTGGTCGAGAGAGCCGCACACGATGCGCACATAGTCGGGGTCGCGCAGGTTGGCGACGAAGGCCGCCTGGGCCGGCTGGTCTTCCATGTCGCGGCCCAGATGGGCCCGTCCGAGACGGCGGCGCATGCCCTGCTTGGCGCTGGCGAAAAATTGTTCCAGGACATTGTTGGTGCGCGCCACAACCGCCACCACTCGACCGCTCGGATCGCGCACCACCGGATGGCCGCAGAGCTGCTCGCCATAGCGGTCCAAATAGTCCAGCACGAGGGCCGCGGGCGGGTCCGGCTGGCCGTTGTCGTGCCGGTCTTGGACGCGCTGGCGCAGAGCTTGGTGATAGTGCTTGAGGTCGGCGGCAAGCGCTTGCAGCGCATGCGCTAGGGCGGCTTGGCTGGGGCTGGCTGGGGCTGGCGACTGGCCGTGGGGCAAGTCCTGGGCGGACAGGCGCAGCACATCGCGTAACTCGCAGAAGAGCTGCCAGCGGTGCTGCAAGCGTTGCGCGACGGGGGCCGGTCGCTGGAGCCAGCGCAGGTCGGCCAGGGCGGTGTCGACCTGTCTCAGGACCGCTTGCTCGCCGGGCGTGCGGGGCGTGGGCAGGCGGCGGTCGCGCTCTGTCGGGAAGCTTGCGCAGCGCCGGTAGAAATCCAAGTGGGGCAACGCGAAGGGATAGGACGGATGCTTGTGCGCGGTGCCTTCCAAGAGCCACAGCAGCAGTGCCGGCAGGTCCTCGCGCAGGCCCGCGGCGGGCCCGCGGGTGGCCCGCAACAGCTCCCGCAGGCGGCTGCGCAGGCCACTGCGGGCCAGCCGGTCGCGCAAGCTGGCGTAGTCCTGATCGAGCAGGCGCTTGCCGACCGCGGCCAGGAAATGGTAGTGGCACAGCAGGTCGGGAATGCCGCGCTGGCGCGTGTCGGCGAGCGTCTTGGCGAGGGCGCTGGAGAGATCGCGGACGGTGGCCAGCGGGTCGCCGAAGACCGCGATGGTGTGTTCGACGGCGGGCCGCAAGGCGTGTTCGTTCTCGCTGGCGATCTTGACGGCGTGCAAGACCCAGTTGCGCACACCGTCCAGGCACACGAAGGTGCCGCCCTTGCCCCTGTCGCTGGTGGCGTCGAGATGCAGGGCGTAGCCTTGCGCCAGGGCCGCGCGCAGGGCCGGCGCACGCTGCCAGTGCAGGCGTTCGAGGGCCGCCAGGAAGCGCTCGCACAGCGCGGACAGCGAACCGCTCGAGAGGGCGATGCCGCGGCGCGCCAAGCGGGCTTGGATCTCGCTGCGCTGGAGGTGCTGCCGATAGCGTGCCAAGCCCACCCACACGATCAGGTCGTAGCCGAAGCGCTGGCCGGGCGGGGCCAGCTCGGCCAGCCGCCTGGAGCCGACCGGCGGCAGGGCGCAGCCAGACCGGCAGCGGGCGCGGAATTCGCGCGCCACAAAGCTGCCCACGGCCAGCGTGGTCAGCACGCGGGACTGGCTCTTGTACGGGCTCAGGGTCTGTCCGCAGTGCGGGCAGCGGGTGCTTTCGGGGACGAAATCGATGGCGGGCGGGCCGCCGTCCGAACGCAGCGAACGAGTGATCCTGACGGCGTTCCAACCGGCCTTGCGGGCCTGCGCGCAGAACCGTTTCAGCAGCGCGTAGGCCCCCCTTTTTTGACGACCTCGGCGAGCTCGAAACGGTCGAAGACGGCCTGCACTTGCGTCCGCGAGATCGGCGGGGAGTGGCCTTGCAGGCGCTGCGCCAGCGCCGCCGGCTGTGCAGCGGGATCGCGCAGCAGCGCCAGCAAGACCGCAATGATCACCTCCGGCGTCAAGGCCGCGGCCGCGCAGCGCTGTTGGCGGGCTTGCAGTTGGCGGGCGCCGCGTTGCGGGTCGCTGGAGAAATACACATAGACGCCGCCGAGGAGTTCGCGCCGGGCGTGTCCGCCGCTCACAGCGGCGCGCAGGAAGGGCTGCACGGGCACGTGCAACAGGTGGCGCAGCTCCTTGTCGGTGAAGCCGTCGGCGGACTCGCCGAGCAGGCGCTGGACGGTGGCGGTCAAGGAACGGTCGCGCGAGAACCAGGCATCGCCGAGAGCGAACAGGCCGAAGCGGTCGAAGCGGTCGGGGTCGCGGGCGGTGTAGAAGCGGCCGTTGTGGTTGTAGCTGCGCAGGTAGCGGACTTGGCGGAGGTAGCGGAAGGTGGTGCGGCGGGAGGGCTGGCCGAGGGCGCGCTGGAGTTGCGCGAGCGTAACGGGCGCACTGGAGGACAGCAGCGGGAGGAGCAAGTCGGGTGAGCGGGCGGCCATGCGTCATAGTATATAGACACGTCTGAATCATTGTGTATACAGTGACATCGCAGAGGGCCGCAGCCGCTGCCAGTGGACGGAAATCCGCCTGAATCAAGGGCAAATAGCCATCTAGCGCCGGGAAAGTGGCACAGTATACAGAATTGGTCTGCGTCCAAGTCCAGCTATATCAATAGTTTTCGTGTCTCTAACGGAATTCTGACGCGGTAGGCCTGACGCCCGAAGAGTCATCCATGTGTCGCCAGAATCCTGGCCTCGTTTCCTCCCGTGGGACCAGCGTGTTCGCAAATCGTGCTTCATTGGTTCGAAAGTACAGAAACAACGAATCAGTAGCAAGCGGAATCGAGACTCGTCCCTGACCTGTAACATTCTTGAAGATCCGTTTTACAGTAATCTCGTTTTGAAACGAGTCCCGACCGAAGACTTCATCTGCAATCAGTTTGACGCTGTGGCTCCAATATTGATCGAATCTGATGAAGATCATACCGCTTGGATGGAGAAGATCACGCATTAGAGTAAGTCGATCTCGAATCCACGTCATGAAGGACGGCACACCGTCACGCCAAGCGTTCCGGTACGCAACCTCCTCAGTCATCGAAGTCGCTTTTTCAAATCCTGTGCTGCCCTCTCCCAGAAATACAGTAGCTACTTGGTTGACGCCGGTGAAGAAAGGTGGATCGATGTAGATCACGTCAACCTTTCCCGTGAACTTCTCCAAGAGCGATCCCATCACCAGTAGGTTGTCACCCCAAATGAGCTTGTTGCGCCAGCCTGACTCGAAGGTGTCACCCTCCTTGCCCTCGTAGATGTCGAAGAGCGTGCCCTGCACACCACCCTTCTTCGCCTCTCGTGTGGCTCTGCTCTCATTTACGGTCTCGATGACTTGGAAAGGTAGGCTCACTCGAGGCACCTCCTCGAGTGTTCCGTCTTCGTTGTACTTTCCAGGCCAGACTAGCTCGGTCTTTGTAATGTCGATCTTCGCCATCCTAGTCAGTCCTCTAGGTGTCCTTCGTCGGGGTGGAATTCGGCTATGTCGAGCCAGCCGTGGTCGAAAGTGAAGGTACGGGCATTGTCGTACGGGGACCGGATTCGGACGATTCGGGCATCGTCCGAATCCGCACGCTCGACGACATAGAGCCAGTACGCATGGCCGTGCTCGCGGGCGGAATCGAGTTGAGTTCGAGACAGTCCAACCGGATGGTCGGTAAGTCTGCCGGTCATGGCCTTCACTTCACACCACTGGTTCGGCCGTCTATCCGATCCAGTCTTGTAGAGATCGAAGCCGGGGTTGTGCGTCGGCGTCCGCAGCCATTCTGGTTCGACCGACAGTATCAAGTCGATGGCTTTTTTCTCAAGTGCCAAACGCACAGGATGGCCCAAGCAATCGGGGTCAGAGTCTTGCTCATCCCGATGCGTACCGACGTACGAAATGAACGGCCGTCCTCCGGCACTTCCCGATGTGCGCCTACGAGTTGACGCAGCGCCACTTCCATTACCGCTGTACTCGCCGTCGGCTGCCGCTGGAAGGTCCGCTCCGTCGATCTCCGGAACGGGCGGTGTAGGCCGTGGTGTCTCGCCGCCAAGCAGATTCTGCACTGCGTTCTCGACATCGCTACGGCTGGTCCCGTGTTGAGTGCCATGTTCCTCCTGCACGCCAAGCCGCTCTCGAAGGTCAGCCTCGCTGGTAACCCCTAGGTTCCTCAGCAGGTCCAGGACTCCCGGCTCGATGCCAGCCTCCTTCGCGAGCTGATCGAGGATTGGGGGCTTAAAGCAAATCTTGGAAAGCAGGAACGGATTCGACTTCCAGCCGAGCGCATCGAAGATTACAAGGCCAGGGCGTTGCAGATCGCCGTTCGCGTCTGGCACCCAAGCAGTCTCATTCAGCTTCCGCACGAATCCGGCGTCCAAAGTCGAGCTACGAGGTTGGTAGTATCTCCAGTGATACGTCGTCGAGAAGATGCTGCGGCCGCGCCGCTCTTGTAGTTCATCGAGCGACTCCCAGAGTAGCTTTGCCCTTTCCGAACGACTTTCTGAGTCAACGTGCGGGAGGAGTGCCAATAGACTGTCGAGCCCTCGCAGCGTCTGATCCTCTATTGGGTACTCGTCCGCCATGTCCTCGCAGCCAGCGCCCACCCGAATCTCTCGGCGTTGTGCCCAATCAAGGTGGGCATCGCAGGGGACCGGGCAGATGTAACGCGTCACACCGCAGGCTTCGAGCAGCTCACGGATGTCTTCGCCACGCAGACATGCATAAGAGTTGTCAACTAGCAGCACACCAGCGACCTTGGTAAACAACTCGCTGAGGCGTTCCGTTGCCTGATAGACCTCGCCCGGCTTCGAATATGATTTGGCCGCATCGCCTGAATCGACAGTCTTTACAAACGCCGATTCTCGTAGCGCTTCCAGCAAATTCTCCCGCTGCTCCTTTGAGTCTGTGCCGTACGCCTTCAGGATTCGACGAATATCGGCCCCGTAGTCTGCATCGCTCACGGCAACCTTTCGCCGCCGGTATCTGGGGAGAATGTTGTAGATGACGTCATCCACTGGGTTGGGCTGCGTCAGCCCTAGTGACTGCAGGAACTTACGTGACCTCTCACTGACGCACACAGCGCTGCGCACGACCGGGAAGCTCGTCTCGATAGGACCTGGGAGAAACGCCTGCGGGTGGCCATCGAACCGAGCAGGGACTTGCGAGCCATCCTCCAGCCTGATTACTGGCAGGCTGTTGAGTCGGCTCCTCAGCCCGGGCTGGCCGTCTAGGAATTCGTAGAGCTTGCTGATCCAATCGTCCGATTGCGACTCAAGAAACTCTTGATCAAGGCGTTGGATGACGGTCTCCGGCGTCACTTCAGTCATGTCCAACTCGCGCATCAAATAGGTGCGAACCTCGGGTGTCCGATCCTGTGTGATCTCACCGCTCAGCCAGACGAGTGGATCTTCCTCTCCGTAAAGCGCCGCTAGCTGTGTCGGTGTCAACAGCTCTCGGACTTCCTGAGTACGGCTTAGCCGTGCGTTCGGGGCAGCCACATATCCAGTGTCGAAACCTGGGAGCAGGGGCTCTGACGAGAGTGCTGACCTCGTAGCATTGTAGAGCGGAGCGAACATACCGGACTCCGGAAATCTCAGTGGATCGAGCGGCAGGCACTGTAGAGCCGCGATATCGAGAAGATCGTTGTCCCGCAGCCAGGCGAGGGCTTTCCGAAGGAGCGAAGCAGTCTTGTCCACGAGGTTCTGGTTCCATCCGTCACTGGCCGGTACGTTGTCCCGGCTCGGGGTCGTCCGGTAAGGACCCTGCACAAGGAAGCCGAGGTGCGTCTCCAGCACTGTCGGGAAGAACACCACGAGCGGGGAACTGTCGACGCGTCGGATACGATCTCGCTCCGAGTCGTCGTCTCTGGCCAGTGAGAACGCGAGTTCGACATGCCCCGCAAGCTCTCCATTGTCCGTCTGTACCGCTTGCGAGATGACCAGCCACTCTTCGGCAAAGTCTGGTTGCCCTTGTTGCTGACCAATTACAGTCACCTTACGGACCCCTTCCTCGATCTCACTTGACTCCCGGAGATAGTGTCCCCTTCGATCGCCCTCAACGATCCACTGAATCTCCTCGATCTCGCGCAGGAAGAGTAGCACCGAGGCATTGAGCTCTCCGAGTCCGCCAGCGATCTCGTCCTGCTTGGATTCACCAGTTGCCTCAATAGGGATGCTGATGACGGTCTCGTCTGGATCACGCTCGGTCTCTGCCACAGCGACCGGCCAGACGTAGTTCTCAATCGCGAAGGCTTCCGAACCGGAGTGGATCTCGGGCCGATCCGTGAACGCGTAGACCGATTTGAAGCCGATCCCAAACCGTCCGATCGCTGTCAGATCTTTCGTGCTCTCCGCTATTCCACTGATGCCTCGGACATCGCGCTCATCGAATGGAAGACCGAAGTGACTGACACGCAGAGTCTTCCTAGTCAGGCGAAACGTAACAGTGCGCGAACCCCGCCAGTCGACGCGACGAGTTAGCGCGTCTTCCGCGTTCTGCAGAAGTTCGAAAATGAAGTGCGTACGGTCGGCGTAGCGGTTGGCCAGTAGCATCGGCCCAATGCGGCCAATGTCAGTTCCGTACCGTCGTTCGTTGTCATGGCGAATCGCTTCGTAGTTGCACGCCATCAGCTGCTCGCCTCCTTTGAAATGATGCCGTCAGCATGGCATAGTTTCTTCAGGTCGCACTCCTTGCAGATTGTGGCTTCGGGCGTCGCCGTCACAGCGAACTCACGAGCCTGGATTCGGCTTACCGTCTCATCGAAGTAGAGGCCCGCTTCTTCCACGCGCTTCGGATCGTAGGGTAGGACCATAAGAGCATTCTCTTTGAGCGCTTCCGATGTCCAGTACAGCATCAGTCTGTCCACGCGCCGTCCGTGGCGCCGCTCGAGAATATGAGCGTAGGTGCAGAGTTGGCGCTCATATGCCGCGATTAAATCGGAACTGTCGCTCGGACGAGGTGAGGTCTTGAAGTCCAGCAGCTCTAACTTGCCATCACCGCCGAGCACTAGGTCCACCTTTCCGGATAGGATATAGCCCTCCTTCTCTAGCGAGACGTCGACCTCGGTCTGGACTAGTCGGCTCATCTCGTCACGGTTCTGATTGAAATAGTTCAGCACCTGCTTGAGTGCGGCGCCACGGGCCTCACGGCCGATCGGACGCACGTCACTCAGGGTGAGGAATCGGAACGTGCGGTCAAACAGTTCCTGAATGCACGGCTCGTCGATCGTGTCGAGATTGCCATCAAGAGCGATCCGATGGATCTCTTCGATTGTCTGGTGCACGAGCAACCCGAAGAAGATCACCGCCGAACGCGAGGGCGTGAAGTCATACTCACGAAAGAACTGATACTGGCGTGGGCACGTTTCGTAGATCTTGAGGTCACCGGTAAAGCTATAGGTCTTCTTGACTGGCATCCGATCCTGCTCTACAAATCGCTGCGAGGCTAGGAGGCCCTTCTTCACGTAGGGCCACTGCGGTAACCCCTGCCAGATCGAAGCGAAGTGGTTCTTAGGCGGTTCGTGCGCTGTGAGCACGAGCAAGTTCTGGGGCCGTGAGAAGGCGACGTAATGTAGGCGCATGCGGTCGAAGATGGTGATGCGGTCTTCAGGCTCGAAGGGAGGCCGGTTGTAGTAAGGGCCGAGATCCCGATCAATCTGCTTGGGGCTTGAAAGCTGTGTTGATAGCGACCCCACCACGACAACCGGAAACTCGAGCCCCTTTGCTTGGTGGATGGTCATCACCTGAACGTGGCCCTTGGGGAAGGGCTGGTCGGGGTCTTCGTACTCGTTGATGCCGCCATCGTAGAGCAGGCGCAGGAAACTATTGAAGAAGTGGAAGCGAAGGGATTCTCGGTTCCGGTGCGTGATGGCGGTGTAGTGATAGTACCTTTGAAAAACGTTCAGAAGTTTCGAGAAGATCGCCAAATTGCGAGCGGTGTTCTCGTTGCTTACCGCATACTTGAACGGTTCGACTGCGAGCAGGCGGTAGAAGTAGTCGGTGGGCCGCAGGTCAAGCGCTTCACCTTCTTGGAGTGCAGCAATCTCGCCAGTCCACTGTTGGAGTGCTAGTGCTAGGGAATGCGGTACCCCGAATCGGCGACCAAGGTTAACGATGGTGCCATCCACGTATGTGGCGAGCTTAGCCACGGTGCCGCCGACCTGTCCGCGCCCGTCGCCGTGCCAGCCAAACAATACCGCGAAACACGCAACAAGATCACGGATCTCCGTTATCTCGAATGTACCCACGGGCGCGCGGACAGAACGCGGGAACGCCCTTAGCGTGGAGCGCATCAAGATATGGGTGACTGTGATCTTCACGCACGCTATGCAAGAGAAGGGCGACCTGCGAGTAGTCGTTGATGACTTGATTCTTTTTCAGGAACTCAACCAAGTCCGCGAGCCGTGTAGCTTCGTCGCGACGGTCACGGCCCCAGATGGCGACTACGGATGCGTAGTCAGGATGGTCTGCTGTGGGACTAGCCTCGATCTTCTTGTCGAAACGGAAGCTTGCTCCGTGCGGGTTCGACCAGTCGGCTGAAGCCATCCATCGGTCGTAACGCTCCACAATTGCTCGATGGGAGCGATAGTTCGTCGTCAACTTGACAGTGGAACAGGCCGGTACTTTCTGTGGAAACTCAAGAATGTTTCGCACCGTCGCCCCGCGGAAGCGATAGAGGCTCTGGTCCTCGTCTCCTACGACACAAAGGTTGCGATTTGTTTTCGTGAGCTTAATGAGGATCTGTTCCTGTATGTAGTTAGTGTCCTGATATTCGTCCACGAGAACGAATCGAAGGTCACGTGCCACAGCTTCCGAAGTGCGGCTGTCGTCGAGCATGTCATAGACATAGCGCTGCAAGTGCGCAAAGTCGGTTCGATTGGAATTGAGTAGCGCGCGTTCGTACCGGAGGCAGGCATTGCCGATGGCGACAAGGAAGGAGTCGCCGGAGCTGGTGAGCTGATCGGGGTCTACGACTTCCTCAGTGACCTTGTCGATGTAGCGGCGTACCCCTTCGATTGCTGTCCATCGAGTCTTCCAGCGGTGTAGGAAACAGCCGTTCTCAGGAGGGCCGACGATGGTGTCGAAATGTTCGAAGATGAATAGAAGTTGCGTGAGGTCGTCAAGCGTGTCGAAACTGTGGCCTAGTTCGGTGAGGTGGCGATGCTGTGTGAGCTCTCGGTTACAGAAGCTGTGGATCGTAGAAACCGTCAGATCCGAAAGATCTTTCACATAGCCGACTTTGCGAGCGGCAGTCGCTAAGCGGTCCCGCATCTCGAAGGCGGCTTTCTCAGTGAAAGTGCAGAGCGCTAGATGCTTGGGCTGTACCTGCTCCAAGAGTAGAAGATTGAGTGCTCTCAGGACGATGCTGTGAGTCTTTCCGGAACCAGGGCCGGCAATGACGAGTAGAGGTCCGCCTAGATGGCCGATGATCGTCCGCTGGGCATCGTTGAGTTCGGGGAAGCGCTGTGTAATTGCGGGCGCGATGGTCAATGGGGACGGGCCTGACGTAAACTGAATCTCTCCAACGCCGACACGGTCAGGAGATTGCTGACAATCCAGTGTAGTGCTTTTCCAAGGACTCTCTCGCAGAAGCTAAGCGTCCTGAACCTTACTGTCCTCTGGTGCCGTACAGGTCTCCTTTGGGCCCACTTTGTTGATTGCTACGAAAGGCATCTGCGCCCCGCAGCACCACAAGCTTGTCTTTCCAGTCTTCCCTGCCCCTCTCAACGCTTTGGGCGGCCATCTGTCGGGCAAGTGATTATTCCTTACCGTCGTTGACATCATCGTCCGCAGCGGACTGCGGTCGGGGTTTCGAGCTTTCTCTATGTGTTCGCCTGTCACGCGATTATTCGCCAGCCTTCTCCAACAGCAATCGAATCGCCCAACCCAAGGCACCAATGTACCCCCGACGCCCCGCTACTCAACAGCTAGGCCAAGCTGCGCAGATCCAAACCTTCTTCCTGCCGTCGCTGGCCATGGCAGGTCTGGCCTTGCATCTGACCGATCGCCAACACGTCGGCTTCGGTCACGCCGAGTTCCGCAACGGCAGTGCCAAAGCGGCCCGACTCGTCGACCCGTGCGCGGATCGCGTCAATCTATGGCTCTGGCCGTTTCTGACGTCCCATAGGCATTTTGGCCAGCGGAAAGCTGCCCTCGGCCAAGTCCATCTCGCATTTCGCGGGCGCTGATGGAAACCTGAATCGGCGCGCTACAGCGTGCAATCGCCCCGACAAATCCCGCCGGCGCGAACGCGAAACCGGTCGAATGCATGCCTCGTTCGAGGCCTGGGCCGGGCGGCGGCTATGCCCTTGGCGGCGCGGCAAGGCCGACCCCGGCGGGCCGCCCGCGCTAGAATCAAGCCACTCATGAAATCACGAGACGCAACCCGTAGGTCGTTTCTCGGCACCGGCGCGCTCGCGGGCGCGGCGTGGACCGCCTGCAGCGCACCCGAGGCCGAGGAGCCGGCCGAGCCGGACCAACCATCGTCGCTGGGCACGCCCGTGAGTCGCTACGGGCAGCGCAGCCCGTACGAGAAGGCCGCGCGAGGAGTGCGGGAAAGCCAGACTCCCGAGGCGGCATCGTCACGGACGCCGCTGGACCAGACCTACGGCATCATCACGCCTTCGGCATTGCACTTCGAACGCCACCATGCGGGCGTGCCGGAAATCGACCCGGCGACGCACAAGCTGCTCGTCCACGGGCTGGTGGACCGTCCGATGGCATTCAGCGTGGACGACATCAAGCGCCTGCCATCCGTTTCAAGGGTCCACTTCGTCGAGTGTTCCGGCAACAGCGGCGGCGAGTGGAGTCCGGCTGGAGCGCCCACGGTCGCACTCAGCCACGGCTTGGCCAGTTGCAGCGAGTGGACCGGCGTCCCCCTCCGCATCCTGCTGGAAGAGGCCGGCATCCAGCCCGAAGCGACGTGGATGCTCGCCGAAGGCGCCGATGCATGCCTGATGCAGCGCAGCGCCACCCTCGAAAAGGCCCTGGAAGAGGGCCTCGTGGCCTACGGCCAGAACGGCGAGGCGATCCGTCCAGAGCAGGGTTACCCGATGCGGCTGATCCTGCCCGGCTGGGAGGGCAACACCAACGTCAAGTGGCTGCGACGCATCAAGTTGACCGCGGGGCCGCAGTACGTCAAGGACGAGACCTCCAAGTACACCGAGCTGATGGAAGACGGCACCGCCTGGATCTTTACGTTCGAGATGGACGCCAAGTCCGTCATCACAGCACCCTCGGGCGGACACGCGATCGACGGACCGGGATTCTTGGAGATCTCCGGGCTGGCTTGGTCTGGACGGGGCAAGATCACGCAGGCGGAAGTCTCTACCGACGCCGGTCAGACCTGGGCTGAAGCGGAACTGCAGACTCCGGTCTACTCGAAGGCGTTCACGCGCTTTCGGCTGCCGTGGGAATGGGATGGAAGCGAGACCGTGCTGCTGTCGCGCTGCCGCGACGAATCCGGCTACCTGCAACCCGGGCGGGCGGAGCTGATCGAAGAGCGCGGCCGGAAATCCGCCTACCACTGCAATCGGATCAAGGGCTGGCGGATCGCCGCCGATGGGAGCGTGACCAATGCTGAAGCCTAGTTTGCTGTCGGTCTCGATTCTGCTCGGCCTGGGAGCGGCTGTGGTCTCAGCCCAGTCCTACGGAGTGGGACGCCCGGCCAGTGCGGAAGAAGTTGCCGCTTGGGATGTGACGATTGGCCCGGAAGGGCACGAGCTGCCTGAGGGCAGCGGCACGGCAAAGGACGGCGCACAGGTTTACGAAGTGCGCTGCAAGGAATGCCACGGCGAAGAGGGCGTGGGTGGCGACCATGCCGCACTGATAGGCAATCCTGAACAGCTCAAGGAGACTCCGCCGGTCAAGACGGTTGGCAGCTACTGGCCGTACGCTACAACATTGTTCGACTACACGCGCCGGGCAATGCCGTTCGAAGAGCCTGGGACGTTGACCGCGGACCAAGTCTACGCCGTGACCGCATACGTCCTGTACTTGAACGGG
This sequence comes from Bryobacterales bacterium, assembly GCA_022824585.1. Taxonomy (GTDB): domain Bacteria; phylum Acidobacteriota; class Terriglobia; order Bryobacterales; family UBA6623; genus VXMF01. Next base: position 11,998 of record JAJDZN010000052.1, read on the forward strand.
TTAGTGGGCGAGGACGATGTATTAGATCGCGAGAGCCTGCCCCAGGTCGTCATGCCGAACCGGGACGGTTTCGTCCGCGACCCGCGCTGAGCTGCGCGGTTGACAACCGTGTCATCCGTGCCGGAACACCAGAACGTCCCCGTCTTGGACGACATAGTCCTTGCCCTCAAGGCGTAACTCGCCGCTTTCCTTGGCCTTGGTATAGCCGCCGTGCGAGACGAGAGCGTCCCACTGGATCGTCTCCGCCCGGATGAAGCGCTTGGCGAAGTCGGTATGGACCGTGCCCGCGGCCAAGACGGCCGTGGCTCCCCGCCGAATGGTCCAAGCGCGACACTCGGTTTCTCCGGCCGTGAGAAACGACATCAGCCCCAGCAGATCGTAGGTCGCCGCCACGAGACGTTCGATGCCTGAACTCGCAAGCCCGTAGCTTTCGAGATACTCTTGGCGATCGTCCTCGTCGAGATCCACCAGCTCCGATTCGACACTGCCGCAAACGGTAGAGAGCGCCAGGTTCTTGCGCCCCTGAACAAGCTCGGCCTCGTACCGGGCTTGCAATTGCTCCATTTCGTCCGTCCGCTCCTCGCCGATATTGAGCACGAGCAGCATCGGCTTCTCGGACAGGAACTGAAAACCCTTGAGGAGCTTGGACTGATCGGCGCCCAATTCCATTTGGCGGAGCGGCTGTTCCTGTTCCAGCCATGCGCGGCACTGCTGTAGCAGGTCCTGTTCTGCCTGCAGGTTCGCATCTCTGCCCCGCTTGAGATCCTTGGTCAGACGCGCGAGGCGGTTTTCCACCACCTGTAGATCATTCAACACGAGTTCGAGGTCGATGTTGGCCCAATCTCGCAATGGGTCCAGACTGCCCTCGACATGCATGACGGTGTCGTCGTCAAACAGCCGCAGGACATGGGCGAAGGCATCGACCGTCCGCAGGCTGCCGATGTAGCTCGGCTCGCGCAGCGCCTCTCGCGAGAGCCCGGGCATATCGGCGTATTCCACCGTGGCAGGCGTGACCTTGCGAGGCTCGAAGGTCTCGGCTAAGGCATCAAGCCGGGCGTCCGGCACCCTAGCGATCCCAAGCTGGACCTTGGTGGCTCCTACCCTGCTCTCTGCCGCAACGCCGGTAAGAATCTTGAACAGCGATGTCTTGCCGACTTGGGGCAAGCCGATGATGGCGGTCTTCATGCAGGTACGAGTCCCATCTTGGCACGCCCGCCGGGAGCGGCACCGTGCCGCCACTCTTCGAGACGGCCTTCACCGAGCACGGGCCGAGTTGAGCGGTCTATGGAGCGATGAAGCCGGTCAAGCGCGGATCGGCAGCCCTAGGCACGCCAAAACTGCGCAGCCCGAGCCCCGTCGAACGCGGCTTGAATCGAAACGACCGGTATCCTGAGAATTCATGCCATCCTTCTCAGACTTCGCGGATCGGCAACGCTCGCGCTTTGAGGACGAGCTGTTCGATTTCGTTCGCATCCCCAGTATCAGCACCCTGCCTGAGCACAAGCCCGACATTGGTCGGGCCGCCGAATTCGCCAAGCAGCAACTCTGTCAAGCGGGCCTCGAATCGGTGGAATTGATCGAGGGCAGCGGGCATCCTCTGGTGTACGGCGAATGGCTTGGCGCCACTGGCAAGCCCACCATCCTGCTGTACGGCCACTACGACGTGCAGCCGGTCGACCCGTTGGATGAGTGGGACTCGCCCCCGTTCGAACCCACGGTGCGAAACGGCCAAGTGTATGCTCGCGGCGCCTCCGACGACAAAGGCCAGGTCTTGGCCAACATCAAGGCTCTGGAAGCTCTTCGTCAGGCTCACGGGGAGCTCCCGGTCAACGTGAAATTCTTGATCGAGGGCGAAGAAGAAGTGGGCGGCGAAATGATTGCCAATTACGTCGCTTCCAACAAAGAACGGCTGGCCGCGGACGCGGCGCTAGTCTCCGACACGGCGATGTATGCGCCGGAAACCCCGACCATCTGCACCGGCCTGCGCGGCATGGTCTATACCGAGTGGCTCGCCAAGGGCGCCGAGAGCGACCTGCACTCGGGCCTCTTCGGCGGGGTCGCTCCAAACGCCGTCTTCGGACTCGTCGAGCTGCTGGCCAAGTGCAAGGACGCAAGCGGCCGCGTGCTGATTCCGGGCTTCTACGACCGGGTCCAAGAGCCCTCAGCGGCAGAGAAGGCCAGCTGGGACGGCATCCCGTTCGACGAAGACAGCTACAGGCGCACGGAGGTCGGCGCTTCGACGCTTACCGGCGAGCCTGGCTACAGCGTATTCGAGCGCGTCGGCGCAAGGCCTACGTTCGAGGTTCACGGCATTCCGGGAGGATTCATGGGACCGGGCGCCAAGACGGTGATCCCCGCGAGCGCAACGGCCAAGGTCAGCGCGAGGCTGGTCCCCGACCAGAATCCGGAAGAGATCCTGCGTCTCATGCAAGACTTCGCCGCCGCGAACGCCCCGGCTGGCATCGAGGTCAAGGTGCGCCTGATCCACACGGCCCCGGCCACGCTCGCGCCGACGGATCACCCGGCCATTACGACCGCTGCCCGAGCGCTGGGAGAGGTGTGGGGGAGCGAGACAGTATTCATCCGCTCCGGCGGGTCCATCCCCGTGGTGGGCGACTTCCAGGAGCACTTGGGCATACCGACTGCGCTGATGGGCTACGGACTGCCTGATGACGCGCTACACGCGCCCAACGAGAAGTTCAGCCTGCGGAATTTTCACATGGGCATCGCATCGACCGGCCGTTTCCTCGAGTTGCTCGGACAAGCCGAGGGCAGCTGAATCACGGGGCCTGTTGCGTCGCGATCGGCATTCGTGCGCGGACGGCTTCGAGACCCTCGTCCAATAGGGCTGAGAGCTGGCCGGCCCGATCCTGTTCCGAGGCTGCCAGATCGTTGGCTTCGCCGAGGTCGTCGGCAAGATTGTAGAGTTCGGTCTTGGCCGGATCGTAGAAGCGGATCAGTTTCCAGTCTCCCTTGCGCACCACTGAGTACGGATCGTGGCCCGGGCCGTGCCGGTAGTGCGGGAAGTGCCACAAGAGCGCCCGCTCAGGGAGTTTGCCGCCCCGCAGGGCCGGGCCCAGGTCAATGCCATCGATCTCCCGGTCGGCGGGTGGCCTGGTTCCGACCGCTGCGGCAATCGTGGGCAATAGATCAATGCTGGCAACCGGCTCCGGGGAGACCGCTCCGGCCTCGGTGACACCCGGCCAGCGCACGATCCATGGCGTTCGCAGCCCGCCTTCGTAGGCATATCCCTTACCGCTGCGCAACGGAGCGTTCTCGGTCGGGCGGCCCTGACGGTCAAGCCCGCCGTTGTCGCCTGTGAACACTATCAATGTGCGATCAGCGAGACCGGTTCGGTCGAGGGTCTCGAGCAACCTCCCCATGGCGTCATCCACGCTATGCACCATGGCCGCGTAGACAGCATCGTCCTGCCCTTGGCCATCCCGGCGACGCTCGTATTGCTCAATCAAGTCCTCTTTGGCCTGAATCGGCGTATGCACCGCGTAGTGCGACAAATACAGCAGGAACGGCCGTTCCTTGTTGCGCTCGATGAACGCGACGGCCTCGTCTGCCTCGCGATCCGTCAGATACTCTCCAGGCTGCCGCGGCGCGAGCGTTGGGATGCCCATCGGCAACCGCGGTAGCTCCACGAACGGGTCGAAGTACGACGGCGGCTGTCCATAGTCCCATCCGCCATAGTTCTGGTCGAAGCCCTGGTCGACCGGCAAGTGGCCCCGTCCTCCCAAGTGCCACTTCCCGATGAATGCGCTGGCGTACCCGATCGGCTTGAGCAACTCAGCCAGCGTGATCTCGCTGTGTGGCAGCTGCAGCTCATTCACGGGCGTGAGCAATTCACGGTCGGCGCTACCCGTGCGGTGGTAGCCGAACCTGTCCCTGACGTTAGGCCACTGGCGCGCGGTGAGCTGGAACTCGGCGCGGATCCAATCAGTGATGCCGAGCCTGGCCGGCGACCGTCCGGTCATCAAGGCGGCCCGCGTCGGCGAACAGACCGCACACGAGGCGTAGCCATCGGTAAACCGCATGCCCGTTGCAGCCAAGCGGTCGATGTTCGGCGTGCGGTAGAAGTCAGAGCCCTGGCAGCCCAAGTCCATCCAGCCCAAGTCGTCCACCAGAACCACGATCACGTTGGGGGGAGGAGTGGCAGCCGGGAGCAAGCCAGTGAGGACTCCGGCCAAGATGGCGCATCGGGCGATCAACTGCATGACGGTTCAACTCGCGATCAGCGAAGCGAACCAGAGTCTACCAAGCTGACCGCGGCTCGGCGCAAGCGAATCCTCCGCGCCCGCAACAGAGCAAGGGGCACTCAGCGGGGAACCGGGCTACAGCCGGGCGTCTCTGAGATCACGTTCACCGCGTTGGCTTGCAGATCCTCGTACCTCGACACAGCTCCGCTCGGCCAGGTCACAGTCAGGCTTTCCGGTACCCGCCGCTGGCCAGTTCCGAAGAACCCTCGGGGGTCCCGAGCAGCCAAGTAACTTCCGCTACGCGTCACCGTCCGGCGATACGCTTGAGGAAGCCGTCGAATCTGCTCGAGAGGCCACCTCCTGCCATCTGGAGGGACTGCTGATGGACGGAGAATCCATACCCGCAAGGGAATCGCTCGAAACGCACGGAGCGAGTGAGCATTCCAAGGGTGGCATCTGGGCGCTCGTGAATGTCGATGCCTCCAAGCTGGAGTAAGACGAGGCGGATCAACATCACGGTCCAGCGCACGTTCTGGCAATCGTGGGCGAGGCGGCGGCGCGAAAGGGCGAAACCCGGTCCAGTTTGCTTGCTCGCGCAGCGGTCAGCTACGTAGAACGTCAGCCGACGGAACAATAGGATGATGGTGTTTCAGGTCAGAGACCCAGAGCAACCTGCCTTGTGTTTCGACATTTCGCCAAATCCTTTTTGACAAATTAACTAAAAACCACTAAATTAACTAGTGTGATGTCGGCCGATCATCAAACTAACGGTCCCGTCAGGCTCAATCGCTTCGTGGAACGGCACCCTGTGTTTACGGTCGACGAGTTGGACCGCTATCTGCACGATCGCGGATCGCGCAACACGAACACACGCAACTCTCTGCTGGCCTATCACCGCAACCAGGGCCGCATCCTTCGAGTGCGTCGCGGCCTATATGCGACCGTGCCCTGGGGCATGGACGCGGCCTCCATGACGGTCGATCCGTACTTGGTGGCGGCCAAGATGACCGAGGACTCCGTGCTGGCGTATCACACGGCCTTGGAATTCCACGGCAGGGCCTACTCGGCCCATTGGCAGCTGGCATATGTCTCGGCGGGCAGGTCGCTCCCGCTCACGTTCCAGTCGCACGAGTTCCGGGGTGCGCCCACACCACTGCCGCTCTTGGCGAAGGGCGAGGCGATGTTCGGGGTCACCCGCCACGATCGCTCTGGCGTAGCACTACGGGTGACTAACCACGAGCGCACTCTGGTGGATGTGCTGGACCGGCCGGAGTTGTCCGGAGGCTGGGAGGAGATCTGGCGGTCACTGGAGTCCGTGGAGTTCTTTGACCTCGATCAGGTCATCGCCTACACCCGACTGCTGGGGAACGCGACTACCGCCGCCAAGGTGGGATTCTTCCTGGAGCAGCAGCGCAAGCCGTTGATGGTGGAAGAGGCACATCTCGAGGCGCTGCGCGAACTCTGTCCGCGCCGGCCACACTACCTGACACGCGGCCGACCCAAAGGCTGCCGCTGGGTCAAGCGCTGGAACCTCATGATCCCAGCCAAAATCCTAGATCGGTCCTGGGGGGAAATGCTGTGAGATTCTCCCTAGCGGAAATCCTCAGTATCGCCAGACCCGACGGGTTCGACGAGGGTACGGTAGACAAGGTTCTCCATCTAGCGCATCTTCTGAACGTCCTGAATTCACACCCGTCGCTGAGGGGGAAGTGGGTATTGAAGGGGGACACCACCTTGAACCTGTTCGTCCTCAGCCTCCCGAGGCTATCAGTAGACATCGATCTCAACTACATCGGTGCACTAGGGCGTGAGGACATGCTGTTGGACCGCCCTAGGATCGAGGAGGCGGCCCAAGCGGTCTTTTCCCGTCAAGGGTTCGCTGTCCGGAGAGTGCCGGCCGGCCTAGGAATGGGACCTACAATCCAGGGACGGAACGGTCCAACCCGTCGCTGCCTGGGGGGCCTGGCCAGGCCCCCCAGGCAGCCTCACCCCGCTGGCGGAGGGAGGGATCTGTTACCGACCGCAACGGTGGCTTCCGCCACCTCCGGCCCTAGCGAGAGAGAGTCCGAGGTAGTCGAGGCCATCCCTCTTTCCGGCACCTCCCTGAAGTAAAAGGGACGCTCAAGATGCACAGGTCGGCCCCACTCGAACCACGCCTGGCCGACCTGTGCATACCCTGCGCGCAAACGAGCATGGTCTGCACTCATCAGAGGTCCAGATTGCAGCCGGGCGTCTCTTGGATTACGTTGACCTCATTGGCTCGCACGTCCTCGAATGTCGACACAGCTCCGCTCGGCCAAGTCACAGTGAGGCTTCCCAGCGCCTGCCGCGGGCCGGTTCCGAAGAACACTCGGGGGTCCCGAGCAGCCAAGTAACTGCCGCTACGCGTCACGGTCCGGCGCTGGGCCCGGCCATCCTCGGCCTCCAGCACGACACCGGCACCGAGACCGTCGCGGTTGCTCGCGCAGCCTTCGAGTCGCACCCCGATCCAGCCGTTGCCTCCGCCAGATACGTTCCGCGCAACGTACGGCACGCCGCCGAGGTTCGACACGACTAGGTCCGGCAAGCCGTTGTCGTCCAAGTCCCCGACAGCAGCGCCTCGACTCGCCCATGCGGTCGAAAACAACGCCCCTGCCGAGTCGGACGCATCCGTCAGAGCGCGGCCGTCGAGTCTAAACAGCAGCGGCGGCTGCAGGTAGCTGATGTGTGGCTGGGACTGCTCGATGTTGTCCATCACATGTCCGTTGGCGAAGAAGATCTCGCGCCGTCCGTCTGCATCTGCATCAAATGCAGCGAGACCCCAACCCGCGAACAGCTGGGTCGCGCTCCCGAGCCCTGAGCGCCCCGTGGAGTAGTCGAACAAGCCGCCACCGGCATTAAAGAAGAGCGCATAGCGCTCCTGCGAGAGCGTCGTAACGACCAAGTCTGCACGGCCGTCGTCATCCAGATCCTCAAACAGGATGCCCATGCCGGCGAATTCCGCGCCGTGGTCGTCGAAGGCGGTACCCGCAATGAGCGCCTCTTCGGAAAACTCGCCATTCCCAAGATTGCGGAACAAGAACTGCCGGTGCGAGTCATTCGCAATAGCGATGTCCGTCCAGCCATCTTGGTCGTAGTCGGCGAAGGCGAGCCCCAAGCCCTTGCCGGCATGGTCGGCAATACCCGAGGAAGCGCTGGCATCGCTGAAGGTGCCGTCCCCGTTGTTGCGGTAGAACACGTTCGATTCCGGCGGGAACAGATCCGGGTGGCAGTATGAGCGGCCGTGGCTGGCTTCCATGCCGCAACGGTGGTCGACATCAAATCTCCACCGCATGTAGCGCAGGATCAGCAGGTCCAAGTCCCCATCGTTGTCGGCGTCGAAAAACCCCGCGCTCGTGGCCCAGCCCTGTACATCAATACCCGCCTCCCGCGTGACCTCAACAAAGCGGCGCCCGGCGTCATTGCGGTAGAGCTGGGCCGCGGGCGAGTCCCCGGTGCCCAAACTCGTCACCAATAGGTCAGGGTCGCCATCGTTGTCATAGTCGCCCACAGCCGCACCCGTGCCGTAGCCTCGCCCCTGCAGCGCGTAGGTCTCGGTGACATCTTCAAAGCGCCAGTCGCCGCGGCTGATGTAGAGGCGATTCCAATACTTGGGATCGGACTTGTCCGGTTCGACACCTTCGGCGTGCGGGAACGAGAGGCCGGCACCATTGACGAAGAATACGTCTAGGCGCCCGTCAAGATCAGCGTCTAACAGAGCGACTCCGCCACCCATGGTCTCCGGCAGATACTTGCGCGGTGTCTTCGACGGGGCGTGCACGAAATCGATGCCCGTGCGCGCGAGGACATCCTCGAATCGCTGCGCCACTGCCGTACAAGTGGCTAGAGCCAGCAGACAGGCCATGATCCGCACGGGCAGCATCAACACCCCAGTATCATGGTGCCGCATGGGCGCGAAGCTAGTGGTGCTGCTGGGCCTCGCGGCCGCGTCGGCGCTTAGCGGCTCCGTGCGGGGGCGCATCGTCACCGACGACGGCATGCCCCTGCCGGGGTCCACGCAAGTGGCCTTGCGCTGCGGCGCTGCGGCACAGTCCGAGGTGGGCGTAGATCCGGAGGGCTGGTTCGAGTTCTCAAGTCTCTCCGACCTGCTAGGCTGCTCGGCGACCGTCACCGCACGGGGCTACAGGACGGCCAGCGTTGAGTTGGCCGAGCTCCCTATGGATCCGCTCATTCCTGGGGTTGTCCTGCACCGCTTGGGCAAGCACCACGGAGAGAGCATCAGCGTGTCGCACCTCGCCGCTCCTGCCGAAGCGACAAGACACTTCCACGCGGCAGTGAGGGAACTGGAACGCGGATCAAGCGGAGAGATCGACAAGGCTCTCGCACATCTTCAGAGCGCGACCCAAGCGTACCCCGGCTACGCACAGGCTTGGTTCGAAATCGGCAGGCTGCAGCTGGCACTTGGCGATGCATCCAGTGCGCTACAGGCGTTTCAGCAGAGCGTGCAAGCCGACCCGTGGTTCGTGAGCCCCTACCAACCTCTCATCCTGCTCTTGGAATCGACCGGCGACGCGGCGGGCGCAGCAACGGCTTGCACACGATTGCGCCGGATCAACCCGGCCCTGCCCCCGGACTGCAAGGGAGGCTAGCCACTTGAACGGACGGGTACGTTTGTTGGTCGGCCCGCTAGCCGTGGCTGCAGTTGCACTACAATTCGCTCCGCGCGCACTTGGGGTTGAGAACGCAGTGTCGCTGCGAACCGAGGAACTCGGCCTGCAGCCCGCCACCGCCGACCGACTGCGGGCCGCCATCGCTGCCGAACGGTGGCCAACTGTCGAGGACATCCTCTTCAAGGCGGCCAGCAGCAGTCCGCAGTCCGCAACCCTGCTACGTGGTCTAGGCATCGCGCACTACCAAGCGGGCCGCTACTTCTCGGCTGCCTCGGCCCTGAAGAGATCCGACGCGCTTGCGCCGCTGGAGCCCGAGGCGCGATTCCTACTTGCCGGTTCGTTTATTCGCCTAGAGCGACGACACTGGGCCGGAGCGGAACTGGATCGGCTGGTCGCGCAGCATGGGGGTTCGGACCGCTACAGGCTAGCTCTAGCTCAGGTTCACTACGACCAAGGGCAGTTTTCCGCAGCACTGTCACAGCTGGATCAGATCCTCGAAAGCTCGCCTGAACTTGCGGCGGCGCACGATCTGCGCGGGCAGTGCCTTGAGGGGCTAGGCCAGCCTAGCGCCGCGATCACGGCCTTCGAGCGGGCGATTTCGCTAAACCGCGAAGAGCTCACGGTGTCTGCTTGGCCGCGCTACCACCTAGGCAGCCTGTTACACGACCTCGGCGACTTGGAGGCCGCCGAAGCAGCGCTGGCGGCCGCGGTGACATTGGATCGCAGCCATGCCCCAGCCCAACGCGAACTCGGCATCGTGTACCTGAAGGCGAACAAGCTCCGCCTCGCGGCGGAAGCGCTGGAAAGCGCCGCGCAGCTGTCGCCGCTCGATGCGAGCGTCCAGTACAGCCTCGTCTCGGTCTACCGGCGCCTCGGCCGCGAGAGTGACTCTGAGGCAGCCATGGACCGATTTCGCGAGCTCGCCGAGTAACGCCAAGCCGCATCAGAGCGGCGGACACTTGAGCGGCGGGTTTCGGCTGCCAGCCGAAGTTCTGTCTGCCACGGCAAGAACCCGTTCGTCCTCGGACCCGACGTCGAATCGCCCTCCAACTATCCCAGGCTAGCGGGGGAGCTGGGAGTGAAACCGACCGGTCGCTTTGGGGGATTGCGTAACGACCGGCCCGGACAGCATGTTCCCAGCCGAGAAACGTAGGCGCTAGGGGCTCAAGGGCGCTTGTACGCGGCACGCAAGCGTCGCACCCGCGGCCGCTCGTCATCGAAATAGTCCTCAAACGAGACTCTCTCGAGACCCGAGCGAGTCGCCACCTCAAGTTCGGTGCAAGTCAACGGCCACGGCATCTCGCCAGGGTCGTCGGCTTCGTCCCTTGCTCTCGCGATCAATAGCAGGATCCCGTCCGGCGAAACGAACGATGCCAATCGGCTTACCGCATTCGGTCGCAGCCCGCGAGGGAGCACCTGCAGCGTGTAAGCTTCGTGGACCAAGTCAAACCTCCGCGTCCAGTCTGCTGGCGACTGGAAGAGGTCGGCGGCCACGTATTCGACCGCCGATTCCGGGAAACGTTTGGCCGCCGTCGCTATGGCGGAGGCCGAAACATCGAATGCGGTCACTCGGAAGCCCCGACGGCTCAGCTCCTCGGCATCGTCGCCGAGCCCGCAGCCCACGACCAGAGCGCTCTTCCCCCCGCCGTCGACGTGTTCCCGGTCGAGCCAGACAACGAGGTTGGGATTCGCCTCCAAGTCAGCCCACGGAACGACAGAAGGGCCGGAGGACTCCACGCGGGCGTACAACTCCTCGAACCAAGCCAAGGGCTCCCCTCTGGCGATGGCCGCGCGCGCGAGGTCCCTTGCCAATCGACGTCCCACTGTTCCGTACCGACTCTATGGGGAGCGAGCCCTTGGGCGCTAGCGCGACCGTTCCACTCGATTATCCCAATCGTTATGGTCCTGGAATTGCACTTGACCGGCCCCGGCCGCTGGGCGGGTCAGCAGCGCAACCTCGTGGCGTCGGCCTAGACGGCTAGCGGCTGCGAGTCAAACGTGGCAGTCGGCCAAACCCGCAGAGCCGGGCGGCTTGGTGCAAGTTCTTCGCCACCATGAACCGCCGTTCGGAATCAGCCCATGTCGTTTCCGGCCAAGCTCGGTTGACCGTGGCGTCAGATGGCGGTACCCTTAATTGCGTAACGGTGGGCCGAGACGCGCTCGCGAGGGGTCGCGGACGTGGGCTCGGCGAGACGATCAGGGGAGTTATTCATGCGATTGGTAATCCGCTTGCTGACAGCAGGCACGCTGATGGCCGCGCTGGCCTTGGGCCAGACCAGCGGCACGATCCAAGGAACTGTCACCGACGATTCCGGTGCCGTTATTCCTGGCGCACAAGTCTTGGTCTCAAGTCTTGATACCGGCGCGGAAAGTTCCGTTTCGACGAACGAGGTCGGGTTCTTCACGATTCCCGGCCTGAACCAAGGGCTGTATTCCGTCTCGTGCGCGTCGGATGGGTTCTCGACCAAGGAGTTCCCGGAAGTTCGACTCGAGGTGCAGCAGACGATGCGCATCGACTGTGCGCTGGCGGTCGGCTCCGTGACCGAGACCGTGGAGGTCAATGCGGCAGCCATTCTGATCCAGTCCGAGAAGACCGAGGTCGGCCAGGTCATCGACTCCAAGCGCATTCTTGAAATGCCACTCAACGGGCGCAACTACCTCGAGCTGGCGAAGTTCTCCGTCGGCGTGCTGCCGTCCCGCGAAATGGGCAAGGGCACGCGCCACGACGGCGTGCGGGGCGGCGAGGGCGGCATCTTGGCGGTCGGCATGAACGCGGCCCAGACCAACGTGCTGCTCGACGGTGCCGACAACTCGTCCCGCAACTCCGGCGGCGCGCTGGGCTTCCAAGCCCAGGCGACCAAGCCGTCTGTAGATGCCGTCGGCGAGTTCAAGGTTGTAACCAACAACATGTCCGCCGAATACGGCTACCGCATGGGTGCCAAGGTCCTTGTGAGCACCAAGTCCGGCACGAACGAGTTCCACGGCTCGATCTACGAATTCATTCGCAACGACAAGCTCGACGGGACGAACTTCTTCGCCAACCGGGTCGGCGCAGGCAAGCCAACGCTGCGGCGCAACCAGTATGGATTCACTGCCGGAGGCCCGATCGTAAGGAACACGCTGTTCGCTTTCTTCAGCTTCCAAGGCACCAAGGACCGGGCCGGACAGAGCTTCACGGCTTCGGTGCCAAGCGCCGCCGCGCTGGGCGGCGACTTCTCACAGCAGCCCCACCCGGACCGCGACATCTATGATCCGCTGACCTTGGACGACAACAACGTCCGCAGCCAGTTCCCGAACAACATGATTCCTGCAGATCGCTTCGACCCCGTCGCGACAGCGCTCTTTGGAAACTACCCGGCGCCGAACATCTCAGGCCGAGAGCACCTGCGCAACAACCACTTCTTCTCTCCCGCAGACACGATCGACCACAACCAGTACGACATGCGCTTCGACTACAACATCAACAACAACAATCGTTGGTTCGCGCGCTACTCGATCAGGGACGAGTTCGTGCTGCAGAACGGCAGCCTGCCGCTACCCGCCAACGGCGGCAACGGCCAGACGATCGACCTGCCCGGGCAGAACTGGGCGTCCGCCCTCAATACGACAATTGGCCCGACGAAGTTCAACGAGCTGCGCTTCGGCTATACGTTCTTCCCGACTCGCTTCGACATCCCGTTCACCGAGCAGCTCAACCCGACGTTCGGCGTCTTGGGCGCTCCCGGCGATGCTATCGACGACGGGCTGAACCACGGTTACGCGCTCTCGACTTTGAGCGGCTTCCAATCCGTTGGCCCACGCGCCTTCTGGCCGAACGTGAACAAGATGGACAATCTCCAGATTTCCGACAACTTCACTTGGGTCAAGGGCAGCCACACGATCAAGTTTGGCGCCGAGTACCGCCGGACACAGATACCGCGCTCGCCATCGCGGTTCCGCAGGGGCCGCTTCCAGTACACGGGCGTGTACACGTCTGAGATGCCGAATGTCGCCGCCAGCCGAGGGGCGACAGGGAACTCCCTCGCGGATGGACTGCTGGGTTGGAACAATAACGGTCGCTGGGGCTGGCCCAACGGCGAGGAACAGGTCATCCCGTATTGGGGCGTCTTCGTCCAAGACGATTGGAAGATCACCTCGCGACTGACGATGAACTTAGGCCTGCGCTACGAACTCTTCCTCACGCCGACTTTCCCCGATCCGCAGACACATTCGCTCAACAGCACGGTCGTGCGGTTCATCGGCGAGGTCAACGGGCGCGCCATGGACCCAGGAGAACGCCTATCAGTCGGCGCTGGCGGCTGGGGCGAAGCAGAATACCTTCCCCACTTCCAGACGCCCTCGAGCGGTTCCGACTGCGCCTGCGAGAACGACGTAAACAATTTCGCGCCGCGCATCGGCCTTGCTTATCGCGTGAACGACGCGACCGTCGTCCGCGTGGGCGTTGGCATGTTCTACGGCGAACATGACAATACAGGTGGCGAGGCAGCCCGCTTCAACACTGGAGCGCCGCAGTCCAACGAGTTCGACAACAACCAGCCGCGCACGCACAGCACGTTCTTCACACGGGACGGCTTCCCAGCGTCGACCCGAGCGGGACTACCGCGGGCTGGACTGAACGTCAACGTGAAGAAGGACGGCGTCTGGCCGAGCTTCTACGCGGCCCAGTGGTTCTTCGACATTCAGCGCGAGCTGCCTGGCGACACGCTGCTGACCATCGGGTACAACGGCTCTTCAACGTCTCAGGTCCACGGCTCGATCAACATCAACCGGCCTCTCACGCCGCACCCAACCGATCGGTGGCAGGCTCGCAGGATCCGACCCTTCTTCAACAGCGTGGGGTTGCGCGGGGTGAACTTCATGAACCAAAACTACAACTCGCTGACGGTTAAGGGCGAGAAGCGGTTCACGGGGGGCTTCACCTTCTTGAGTTCGTTCACGTGGGCGCACAACATTGATGTGGTCAACGAGAACCTGACTACCGGCACCACCTCGCAACAGAGGTTTACGTACAACCAAGCCATCGAGCGCGGCAACGCATCGCTTGACCGCCGCTTGGCCTGGGTCACCAGCTTCGTCTACGAGCTGCCGTTCGGCCCCGGCAAGAAGGCGCTCACGAGCGGCCCTGGGGCGTGGATCTTGGGCGGCTGGCAGGTTGGCGGAATCCTCAACTTGTTGGGCGGCACGCCGGACAGCCATTCGTTCAACCAAAACACCACCAACGTGGGCGGCGCGAATCGCGGCAACGTGATCGGCGAAATCAATCTGCCGAAGTCCCAGAGGACCATCGACCGCTGGTTCAACACGGACGCGATCGGGCCCGGCGGCATCGGGGTGCTCGACGATGCAGGCCGGAACCTGATCTGGGGCCCCGGAACACGGGCGCTGGACTTCTCGCTGTCGCGCAGGTTCAACCTGCCGTGGGAGGGCGACTACCTGCAGTTCCGCTTCGAGTCGTTCAACTTCACCAATACCCCGGTGTTCGGACGCCCGAACACGCAGATCGGCAGGCCGGCGGCTGGGCGGATCGTAACGGCCTCGGAGCCGCGTCGCATCCAGTTCGGCCTGAAATGGATTTTCTAGGCTAGGGACCATCAAGACTTAACCGGCGGGCACCCGTTCGGGTGCCCGCCTTCTTTTTTGCTTGCAGCCGCGGCTTGGGTCGGCGGAGCCGCGCAAGAGCGGGCCGACGAACTGAGTAGGCTATGATTGCGACAAGATCGGGCTCCGGACCTGTCAGCCCACGGATCGAAGGGGAGTATTCACATCAATGCGTGGCGATCCACAAGTCCTAAAGGTCCTGCGCCAGTTGTTGAAGTACGAGTTGACAGCGATCAACCAGTCCTTCTTGCACGCCCGCATGTGCTTGGACTGGGGCTACGACAGCTTGGCCAAGCGGATTCGCAAGGACTCGATCGCAAATATGGTGTTCGCCGAGCAGTTGATTGACAGGATATTGTTCCTCGAGGGCATGCCGAACCTGCGCGACACTTATTCAGTCAAGGTCGGTTCGGACATCGGCGAGATGCATAAGTATGACCGCAAGCTTGCCAAGCAGACCGCCGATTGCGCGAACGCAGGAGTCACCACCTGTACCGAATGCGGGGACGATGCGTCTCGGGAGTTGATAGAAAGCATCCTGACCCGAGAAGAAGACCGTATCGACTGGCTTGAGTCGCAGTTGCAGATCATCAAAGACACCGGCCTCGGCCTGTACCTAGCGCAGCAGATTCGCAACGACTGACTTTCCGCTCGCGCAGCCAGCGAAGCGCCTGGACACACTTCACACAGGGCAAGAGTTCTGTGTAGAACGACCTAGTGCGGCAGGACTCCGCATCTTGAAGACGGGAACGGTGCGGCAGCTGCACCGGGAGTCGCAGCGAGGTGAGCTGACGCGCGCCGCCTTAGTACTCTAATCCGTAAGTTCGGTGTAACTACTCACGCCTCGGTTGGTGTCGAGACGTGAGTTGGTGTCGGGCCATAGTCTTGTTCGAGCGTGGCGACAGCGTTGTCGGCGAGCGCGATTTGAATAGCGACCAGAGGATTGTAGCCGAGCGCTTGCATGGACTGC
>JAJDZN010000040.1 GCA_022824585.1 Bryobacterales bacterium
TCGCACCCGCACGGCGGCCACACAGCGCTTCAGCAAACCCTCTGCCGCTCCGGATTAATCCGATTTTTCAGCAATCCGGAATCGAATTAATGCGACAAATCCTCGCGTTGTTTCACTGAAATATTGTGAAAAACAACAGCGCCTCACGTGACGTCTTCCAAGGACTGCCCGCTGCGAATCTGGATCGCTTCCGGAACGTCAGAGACGATGATCTTGCCGTCGCCGATCGAGCCCGTGCGGGCAGACTCGATGATCGCGCCTACAGTCTCGTCGACTCTGTCGTCGGGCACGACGCACTCGAGCTTGACCTTCGGCAGCAAGTCTACCTCGTACTCGTGGCCCCGGTAGATCTCCTTGTGCCCGCGCTGGCGTCCGTAGCCTCGCACGTCGAAAAGTGTCATGCCGTCCATTCCGACCTTCTTCAGGCCCTCCCGAACGTCGTCCAGTTTGAACGGCTGCACGATTGCCTCGATCTTCTTCATCTCGCTTCCCTCCGCTGACCCATATGGATCGGATTCTTGCCTGAATTGGAATTCTCCTACCGCGTCACGGAATCTCCACTTCAGTACTTTCTCATCGTCTGTATTCTGGTGAATATCGCAACGATCAATTGCTCCAATTGAAGATTTCTATTGCGCTTCGGATTGACAAGAAAACCGGCGAAAATAACATGTGGAATTAATACCTTCCTAGCAATCGACGTTCGCGACACTTCGAATCGCCCCGCGCTGCGCGGCATTCGACAGACGGCCCCGACCGACCCAAGCACGTTGGCCCGGCGCTCCCGTCAGGAAACGCCGGGTCGGGGGACGGATAGGCCCAGATCAGTTGATCGAGACCTGAAAGTCCGGGTAGGCTCGCGAGTTGTGCTCGCCGAGGTCAAGACCTTCGATCTCTTCCTCGTGCGTGACGCGCAGGCCGATCGCCGCGTTGACGATCTTGAACAGTGCGAAAGCCGTACCGAACGTCCAGGCGAATGCCACGACCACGCCGACGGCTTGCACCCAGAGCGTGCCGAGCAAGTCGTACTCAAGGCCCAGGAACAGGTTCTCGTGCAGCAGCGCCGCACCAAGCGTGCCCCACACGCCGCACACGCCGTGCACGGAGATCGCACCGACGGGATCATCGACATGCAGCTTGTCGAAGAAGCGGATGCTGAAGACCACCAGCACTCCCGAGACCGCCCCGATAATGATCGCGCCCAAGGGGGTCACCGACGCGCAGGGAGCGGTAATGCCAACCAAGCCGGCCAGCACACCGTTGAGCGTCGTGCCGACATCGGGCTTGGCGAACTTCCGCCACGAGACCAACATGGCGAAGATCGAGCCGCTGCATGCGGCCAGGAACGTGTTCACGGCGATGCGAGAGACCGTGCCATCCGCAGTCGTGGTCGAACCGGCATTGAAGCCGAACCAGCCCAAGAACAGGATGAACACCCCCAAGGCAGCCATACCCAAGTTGTGGCCGGGAATAGCGCGTGGCGAGCCGTCAAGGGAATACTTGCCCAAGCGCGGTCCGACCACGATCGCGCCAGCCAAGGCCGCCCAGCCTCCAACCGAGTGGACCACCGTGGAGCCGGCGAAGTCGATGAAGCCCATGTCGGCCAGCCACGACGGTTGGTCCAGGAGCAGGTTTCCCCATGCCCAGTGGCCAAAGATGGGATAGATGATTGCGGTGATCGCGACGCTGTAGATCAGGTAGGCGGCGAACCGGGTCCGCTCGGCCATCGCGCCCGACACGATCGTGGCCGCCGTTGCCGCGAAGACGACTTGGAACATCCAGAACGTGTACTCCCACTGGCCGTCGCCACCGCCGTTGTCCGGCGAGAGCAGGAAGTGATCGGTGCCGAAGAGGCCGTTGGTGGCACCGAACATGATGCCGAAGCCGATCAGCCAGAACGAAAGAGCGCCCATCGACATGTCGAGGACGTTCTTCATCATGATATGCGCCGTGTTCTTCGCACGGGTGAAACCGGACTCGACAAAGGCGAACCCCGCTTGCATCCAGAACACCAGGCATGCGGCCAGGAGCGTCCACAGAATGTTGGCGTGGGTCTGGACCTGCTCGACCGCAGCCATCAGCTCTCCCGGCGATGGGTCCGAGCCCTCCTGGGCCCAAGCCGATGTCGATGCCAACATCAATACGGCGGCCAGAATGCCCAACCTGCGGCTGAATCGTGGCGCATCCAAGCCTGAATCAGCGTGTTTTCTCATTGCTTAGTCTGTGCCTCCGAAGTGGGATCCCGCCAAGAGCATGTCACTGAATTGACGTGAATTAGGGCACCACAAACACCGCAATGTCCTATGAGATTCTTGCAAGGGATAGCAGAAATGAGTCCAATCTGCTCTATTCCAAGCTCTCACCGGCATATGTTCGCAGGTCCATAAAGGCCCTTTTCTTGCAGTCTAACCACGTACGATCACAAAGCGGAAGCAGATAATTTCTATTCCGCCTATAAACAATCGTGTTCCGAAACTACAACCCCGGGGCAGGGACCGTCTCGCTGCGAAACCGGCCTGATGGGCGCATGATGCGCTCCGCCAGCGGATCGCTCGCTGCCGAGCGCCAGACGCCGGGCGCAAGGTGCTGGCCTTGCCGAGGGCCCGGGCGTTGCCTGATCCGTCGCTGCAGCCGCGACTCAGGCGGCCACCTCAACCATGTTGATCGGAGGAATGTGGACGTGCGCAACGCTGGGACGCCTGCCAAGGAAGCTCTGCGCCATCTCCAGCGCCTCGGCCACGGTGTCGGCGCACTCCCAGCCCATGATCCGAGCCGACTCCCGGTCCTCCGCTCCGACCACAATGACCTGCCCGCAATGCTTCGCGCCGTTCTCAGCCCAGTACCACATGTACAGCGGGTGGACACCGTGGTAGCCGTACCCGTGGCGATATATCTCGCTGTAGGCGGGGTCGTGCGCGAACTCAGCCTCATACCTGCGCTGCAGCTCGTCCGCATCGTTGGTCTCGGACAGGCAACGGTGGAAAAACTCGTGGTAAGCGGCGTGGTGGGATGGGCTGAACTCGTTGTACAGCGGGTGCGTCAGGATGAACACCCCGCCCCGCTTCAAGA
The DNA here is from genome assembly GCA_022824585.1 of Bryobacterales bacterium. GTDB lineage: Bacteria > Acidobacteriota > Terriglobia > Bryobacterales > UBA6623 > VXMF01. The sequence continues at coordinate 3,070 of JAJDZN010000040.1, forward strand.
TCGGCGCGCCACGATACATGTTGAAGAAGTACCCCAGCGTCAGGCAGCGCACGAGGATCGGGTTCATCGGCGCGTTGACGTTGTAGGGGCAGATGAACGGGACGCCGAACACGGCGACATCCGACTGCCCGTCGACCGGCACGCAGTATTGCTGGTAGTTGTACGCAAGCGTCTTGGCATGCACCGCGTCGGTCGCGCCCGCATGGACCGCGATCAATTCGTAGGGCGCCGGGACGGAGAAAAGCACTTTGCGCTTCAACCGCCTCGGCATAGCTCCCAAGCCGACTTGGGCGATGCGAAACGTCACTTTGTCCAGCGCGTTCCACTCGTCCTCGGGCTTGACGAAGAACTGCATGCGCGGGTCGAACATCTGGTTGTTGACCACCGTCTCGATATGGAAGACGTTGAGCTTGTCGTTGACCACGCGGCCCATGCGGTTGCACGAGTCTGTCAGCGGCGATTTGGTGTGGTCGAAATAGGAGTCCGACGCACGAATCGCCTGCGGAGTGTGGTGGGCTTGCAGCGAGGCATAGTCGCACAGGCCGACGCCCACCGACTTGTTGCCGCCGTCCATCGGCACGAGGTTGATGTTGACGTAGATGAGCAGATCGGACTCTGCCGCGCGGCGGTTGATGCGCACCTTCTCGCCAAGCTCGGTCTCCCCGAGCTCGACGATGCCTTCGGGATCGTCTCCGTCGTGGCAGTAGAGATGGTGGGGGTAGAAGGCGTCGAAGATCTCGCGGCCTACGCACCAGCGGATCTCGAATGGTTCCATGCGGCGATGGAACGAATTGGCGATGACCATCTCGACATCCGTGACGCCCTCCTGCTCCAGCATCTCCAGCAGGACCGCGAGCACCGATTGGCGCAGGTCCGGGCGGTTCATCTTGGGCAGCGGCAACGAGATATCGTCGATGGCGATAGTGACCTTGGCCCCCGGACGAAGCTGAGAGCGTAGCGGCGGCGCCTGTTCGGGGTGCTCCAGGGCGAAGCGAACCGCCGCATCCCGGTCCGGCAGGCCGGGAATGCTCGGCTTCGGATAGATCACCCTCGTGCCAGCGGGCAGCTTGGCCCGGATCAAGTCCTCGCCGTACCACAGCAAGCGGTCGGCCGAGGCAGCGCTCAGTTCTCGGACGCAATCCCCGTCGGGCACGAGCGCGGCCCGCCCCACAGCGTTGGGGGTCGGCTCGCCGAAGACGATTGGTTCCGTTGACGAGGACATGGTTGCGCCGCTTCCTGAAACGAGTCTAGCCCTCTCGATCTAGTCGCTGCCTTCGCAATCGTCCCTGCGCGCCTCCCCGGCAGCGACAACAAGCTCGCTGGAGCGGCTCAAGTCGAGGATCGCCCAGCCGCGGACTCGGGCCTCCTTGCGCAAGCGCGAATCCGGATTAGTCGCGATGGGATTGCCCACCGCGGTCAGCATCGGGAGGTCCGAGCCGCTGTCTGAATAGGCGCACGAGGCGGTCATGTCCACGCCGCTTGCAGCAGCGTAGTCGCGCAAGGCGGCCGCCTTGGCCTCTCCTGCGAGCAACGGCGGAATGATGTCCCCGGTCGCAATGCCATCGCGAAATTCCAGGCGATTGGCGAGCAAGTCGTCGAATCCGAAGTACTCGGCCGCCGGCTGCATCTCCAAGTCGATCCCTCCAGTGACCAATACCGTGCGGTAACCGGCCGCGCGATCCAGCGCCACGCGATCCTTCGCGAACTTGAACTGCTCTCCCCGGATCTGGGCCTCGAACAGGGCTGGCGCCTGTGCCCGCAGCCAGTCCTCGCGCAAGCCGCGGTAGAGCCGGAAGAAGACCACGTTGAACAGGCGGCGGGAAAACGCGTCCAGCGCCAGCCACAGCGGCACGCCGAGAACAGTCTTGCCGTATCGCCACATTGCCTGGGCGCGGCTGGGGTGCCTCTTGGCTACCCACGCATAGCGCGTCACGACGTTTCCGGACACGAGCGTGCCGTCGAAGTCGTAGAACGCCACGCGGTCAGCGCTGTTGTGGGTGGCCGGCACTAACCGTGACCCAAGCGCATCAGCCAGCCGAGCACGAAGATGGCCGCGACGAAGTAGCCGAAGCAGTACAGGCCGTAGTGCAGTCGATCGCGGTTCGTGGAGCGCCCGACGATCCCCATGACCGTCGATGCGAGCAACGCGAACAGGAGTGACGCTTGCAGGTGTGATGGGCTGAACATCAGGCTCTGGCTCTCTTGCCGGATGCGATCTCGTAGGCGTCAACGATCGCCAACAGGTTCAGAAACCCGGCACAGACGATGAATTTCGTGCCGTAGTCGTGCACGGCTCCCGGTACCGTCTCCTGGTCGTAGCCAAACCAGACCGTCAGCAGGTAGAGCGATCCGTTGCACAAGTCGCCGAAGTATCCGCCGTAGGTCATGATCGTGGTGAACAGGTCCCCAGTCATGGGCGTGAACATCCGGCCCTGCATGGCCAGTCCTGCCAAGAACATCCCCGCGATCGAAAGCAGCAGGGCGGCGGCATGCCACGGGCGCTTCAGGTAGTAGTGCCCGGCACCCGGAACTAGCCAGGCGAGCAGCACCGGTGGGATCTGCGCGGAGAGCTTGGGCCGGGAAGCCTCCACCTGGCCGCGCTCGGGAGATTTCGGTTTGGACGCCATCTTCATCAGCGCCGTCGAGGCGCGACCGCAGCCTGCATTGAGTATGGCACGAATGAACTGCTAGCCGCTCCTGGACGCAACGGCCAGTTGCCGTGATGCTTCTCGGCGAACTGTGCTTCGGGTACTGTCGTCGCGGGTTAGAACATAACCTTCTGAATACATTGACTTTACCAGACAGCCCAAAACTGCAGGATATCTTGCAGTGGCGGGATCGCTCTCCGCCATAGTGTTTGTCCGACCCATGAGTCCGTTACCTCCAGATGTCAGAGCAGTACGGGGCTCCGCTATTCGCCTTGCGTTCGAGCCCGTCAGTCTCATCGAAGCGGTTGGGGTATCTTGTAGGACGAAAAAGTCCGACAAGGACCGGCCCGAAATGAAACACTAGGATCAAGTAAGAATCCCATGGTCGAGCCCATAACCCGCGTCCGCATAGAATTGCGGCACATCAAGCCTAAGATATGGCGTCGTGTCGACGTGCCGCTGTCATCTTCGTTGATGTCTCTGCACGAAATCATCCAAGCCGCGATGGGATGGAGGGGCTCGCACCTGTTCGAATTTACGGTTGGAGATGAGGCCTACGGCGTTCCCAACAACCAAGGTGGCTTCGATGCCTGGGAGATCTTGGATGCAAGCAAGATCCAGCTGCAGGAGATCATCGACTGGGGGATCAGGCGGTTCACCTACACGTACGATTTTGGCGACGACTGGCAGCACGTAATTTCGCTCGGAAAACCGCGGATCGGCCAGGCAGACATCGATTACCCGGCCTTTGCCGGAGGTGCCCGGCGATGTCCGCCCGAGGATGTGGGGGGCGTCGTCGGCTTCGAGGAGTTTCTGGAGGCGACGCGGGATCCGACCCACGAGGCCCACGAAGAACTGATGGACTGGCATGAAACCTGGCACCTGCGAGATTTTGACCCCGATGACATCAGCGAGGACTTTATCAGGCTTCAACTTGCCCGGATCGCGAAGAGCCGTCGATGACGGATATGGGGCGCCAGAGCCCGAGCTATGCTGTCGCGACTCGCACTTCGCATCCAGCGACCTTCGACTATGCCCTGCGTTTCGTGCTCAGGCGTGGTAAGCCAGAGTGCTGTCCGGTCGGCAATGCGGTTTGTACCCCCAGAACGCCCCGGGCGGCTGAACGGCCGCGATGGCGGTTGGCCTGTTTTCGGCGTTCACCCTCCCGGATCGAAGTCAGATGTACGGCCTTGCCGACCGACCACAAGAGCTGGGGTCTTGCTTTCGACAGGTGATCACAGCAAAGGGTGTCCGGTCAATCGATGCGTGGTTCGGACGTAGAGTTTAGCAGGCCCCGGGCGACCGCCCCATTGTCGACCGACCCAGCGTAGGGCTCTCGGAATCCACCGTATTCGGACTCGCGTCCGAACAGGGCAACGGTACCCGAAAACCGGCGGCTGCCGGAACCACATGCGATAATGCCCGCTTCCGTGGACACCTTTTTGACGGCCAGCGAACTCGCTCGCGGAGTAATGGAGGCGAGCCCGGGATCCCGCGATTTCGTGGAGTATTCGCAATCGCTCGCGTCGCTTGCATTTTCCCGGGACCGAAAGATTGCAGCCGAGGCAACGCGCACGCTTTTTGACGATGTTGTGCAACCGTTGGCGGACAGATTCGATTCCGATTCCTGCGATGTTCATGCCGCATTTATGGCGGAAGTTGTCCACGCTCCAGGCTCTCCGATCACTCCGACCCTAGAAGAACTTGGGTACGCCCATCCCCAGGACCTGATCGAACGCTACGGCATGCTGCGAAACGAGGCACTCGAGAAGCAGGTTGTCAACGAAGACGTCGAGCAGGTGGTAGTGCTGTCGCGAGTGGAGGCCAAGGCGGATGTTGCAATCACCAGCGTCGTCTTGCGATGCGCAAATGTTGCGTTCCGTTCTGCCGAAGTCGACCTAGTTGCCCCCAAGGAAAACGCCTACCTCATCGCTGACGGTCGGCGTGTGCATCGAGAGATCGTTTCCTACCCACGCGATGGCTCGCTCGCAAACCGACTCCTCGCGTGGATGCGGGTGCGCAACAAAGTGCGGGCCAGCATCGAAGGATTTCGGGAGGGCGAGTGGCTGATTGTGGATCCGGACAGCTGCATAACCCTGAACGGCCTGCTGCCGCTAGCTGACGACCGCTATGTGCGCTTCTTCGAGAGCCGTTCGTATGCGCAGCGGGAGAGAGTGCCGATTGCGGAGCTCGCGGCCGATTGGTGCGGCCAGTGGTTCTTCTGGGGCGGATTAGAAGTGTATCCGTCCGTCACCGAAAGATCCGGAAACACCTCAGGAGGCTGGCGGCTGGCGATGAGTCTTCGCAAGAAGCTCGCCGGCGTTAGCTATGCGGTCGGCGGAGGGGAGTCCCGGCGGTTGAGTGGTGATTTCGAGGATGCGCTGCTCGAGTTGCTCCAAAAGCGCGGCTACTGGACAGTGCTGGACTGTGGGCGCAGTGAGTCCGATTCAGCGGCAGCAGCCGAGCGCGTCCGAGCCTTCCCGGGGTCGACGAGCCGCTTGGCGGTTGCCGACGACGGAGTGCGCAACCAGGCGCGGTTGATGACCCACAAGGGAACTCTTCCCGCTTTCGGCGGTTGGGTCTCCGGAGCGGGCGTGTATGTTGGCTACGACACCGCGATGTCCCATGTGGTTGCGACGTTCGGCGTGCCAGTCATCCAAGTCTGTGTCGGAGCCCCGAACGAGATATATCGCTCGCGATGGACTCCATTTTCGTACCAAGAGATCGTTTCGATTCCGGCGAAAAGGCCTGAAGATGCCCCCAGTGTACTTGAACGCATCGAGACTGAGCTGGAAAGGATCGAGGCGACCGACGCTCGGTTCGGCGTCGAAGACATCGATTGAATAGGCTCGCCGGCTGCTCCACGGAAGTCGACCGTCACCGTCATAGGACAAAGCGGGCTTGGCGGTCGCCAGAGTCCAGACGTCAGCCGCGGCCGGAATGATCCGGAGTAAGCGATCGCCCCGCTGGCCGTCGGGGCCGCAACGCAAATCTCGGGTCCGTCGGGGCGAACGGTCGCGACCCGCATCGGCTTGCCAAGAGGCCGTTACAGTCTGCCCTTCAGGGTTGGACGGTTCAGCATTCAATGGCAGGCCACTTTTTCCCAGCCGCTCCCATGAATTTTGCTACTGACCGTTTCGCCAGAAGGGCCGCATTTGGAACGATCTCTTCCCGCGTTCACTCACGAATTCCCTTCCGACAACCCGGAACAAGATGGGCCCCCTATGCGATTCGCGGGCGAACCTTGCGTCCTGCCACGGAGGCGGGCCTTGCCCTTGGCTACTTGAATGCAAACTGCTGCTTCCGCAGATGCCGCCGCCAAGAGGGACATGCCATCTTGATCGCGGCTGTCGGGATCAGCACCGTAGTCCACTAGCGCGTTTCCCAATTGGGCTGCGATATCCGGAGCGGGCGCGAAGACCATCGCTATCATCTATCTCTGCCTTGCCTCGGTGACCCTATCCATCGAGTCGAACCCGCGTCTTCGGCGAAGCCGTTTCGGCTACGATCTGGTCGGTCTTTCGCAGAAGAGCCGATAGATCAGTGCAGCCCGTGAAGGGCAAGACGTGCACCGGTGCTGGGCCAGCTGGTGTCCACCGATGGCGAAACCGTTTGCTGGGGGCCCCCGCAAAGATCTCGACGACAGGAGTTGCATGCGCGGCGGCCAGATGGGCCGCTGCCGAATCGTATCCAACATAGACATCTGCTGCTGCCGTCCACGCTCCGAAGGCCGCCAAGCTGCCGCGCCATGTCAAGAGATCGGTTTGTTGCGGCCACCCGGACTGGTCGCTGGACAATTCACCGACCGTGCCGGCAAAGGCCGCGACGCGTTGATCTACCACGACAGCTTCTTCCTCGCCTAAGCCGTAGTCGAGGACGACCCGAAAGCCGCGCTGGCGGAGCAGCTCTAACAGGCGATCCTCGAAGTGACCCCCAACGCGCTTTGACGCGCGGCCGCCGACACCGAAACTGAGTGCGGCAAGCGGGCGATCGCCTTTGTCGGACAGACGCTTGCGTGAAGCTGGCGAGACCTGCGGGGGCACCCGTCCCACGCCTGCAAAGTCAACACCCCAGGTTCGGCGGCACCACTGTAGGGCGAGGGCACTCAGGCTAGAGCCCCCCGCACCACCAGCGGAGCGGCTCTCGAAGAAGTGATAGGAGCTGTCCGGAGCGACAGGCAGCAGTCCCAACTGGGTCAGGCGACTGTCAGGATCAACGATCAGGTATTCCTCGGGCCGCAGACCGTTCACACTGCCCTGCACCGACTCGCGCAGCCGGTTCCATACCAGCAGGCGGTCGACCAGCAAGGCGGTTCGACCGTAAGAAATCTCGCAGTGGCGAATAGGATGACCGCCCATGATCAGGTCCGCGTTCTTCTTGGGCCCGATGAACTCGATCTCTGCCGCCGGGAAAGCTCTAGCAGCAGCCAGCAGCAATGGCCTCGTTACCGCCACGTCGGCACCAAGCGTGATCCGGGAAAGGACGGCCACCTTCTTTACACGGCCGCGGTCGCCACCAGCCACCCTCGCGTTGGAGGCCGTCCGGCGATAGCGATCTAGCAGTGCTTCCGGCTCCCCGTACCCGAGAGATCCTAGGGCGGCAGCGACCGGAGAGCCCGGTGCATACAGCACCTCGGACATGAACGCAGCGTACGTAGCACAGAGGGATGGCTCGAAGCGGTCTGCCCATTCCTCCACGAGTTCAGAGAACAGGGCTTTGGTGGCGGCCGCTGCCAAGTCTGGGTCCGAGCAGAAGGCCGCCTCGGCCAAGGATCGCGTGCAGTCGCTGAAGCCGCGAGAACCGGGCCGGTGCTCCCTGACACCGTTGACAAGATCTTCGACCCGCACCAGCATTCAGGATGGCGAACCCGCCCACCAAGAGCAACTCGGGCGGCCGGTATAATCGGATGCCGGGTCGGACCCCGGCACCAAACTATGAAAGCTTCCCGCATCCACGAGTGTGGCGGTCCAGAGGTGATCCGCTACGAAGACGCCCCCGATCCTCGTCCGAAAGCGAACGAAGTGGTGGTCCGCGTACGGGCCTGTTCGCTCAACCACCTCGACCTGTGGGTGCGCGGCGGTTTGCCGACGCTGAGGCTGCAGTTCCCGTGGGTTCTCGGCAGCGATGCCGCCGGCGAGGTGGTCGAGGTCGGCGAGCTGTGCGAGCGGGTGAAGGTCGGCGACCGCATCTTGGTCGCCCCGGGGCGAACGCTCGCCGCTGGTTACGAGACCGCCCATGGGGTGGACAATGCCGCGCCCGACTACGGCCTGTTCGGATCGGTGTATCCAGGCTTGAACGCCGAGTATGTAGCGATTCCGGAGGCCAACGCACTGCCGATTCCGGGCAGCT
>JAJDZN010000118.1 GCA_022824585.1 Bryobacterales bacterium
GAGCGCACCTGGTTGGACGGGTCGTGCTTGGACAGCACCCGCGTGATGGCCGCCGTCAGCGTCGTCTTGCCGTGGTCGATGTGCCCGATCGTGCCCACGTTCACGTGCGGCTTCGAGCGATCAAACTTTTCCTTTGCCATGTCTCTGTGTCCTCTTACGCTGCAATCGGAAACGCGAATTCAAGGCCGCCACAAACACTGGTGGACGGGGAAGGATTCGAACCTTCGTAGGGCGTAGCCCGACAGATTTACAGTCTGTTGCCTTTGACCGCTCGGCCACCCGTCCGCAAAAGGTACCTTGGTCCGCGTCCCTCGTGGATTTGTGTGAACACCGCTTCTACGTCCGCAGGAGCTCTGCGCCGCGTCACGGTTTGCGATAGGCCAGCCGCCGGTTTCCTGAACAGCCGGTACTGTTATCTTAGCCCATCTCTCGGCTCCGGTTCAATGCTGGCGAGATGTCCCCTCCCGAGGCCGCTCGCGGGCGATCCCGGCCGTGCCGGCGGCGAGCCGCCGTAGCCGGCGGTCCGCCCGGAATCAGGCGGAGAGCTGCCGCTTCACAACCTCATCGTTGAGCTCGATCCCCAGGCCGGGCCCGCTTGGCGGAGTGATGAAGCCATTGCTGAAGTCGATCGGCTCCCGCAAAATCTCGCTGTGGAGGGAATTGGAGTTGAACTCCTGGATCAGCAAGTTCGGCGAGCATGTGTCAAGCTGCACCGCCGCCGCGGCAGAAACGGGACCGCAGTACATGTGCGGCGCGATCATCGCGTAGTGGGCCTCGGCCATGCCCGCGATCTTCTTGGACTCGAGAATTCCCCCGCACTGGCCGACGTCCAGCTGGATAATCTGTGCCGCTTGTTTCTCGAGCACCTGCGAGAATTCGAACTTCGTGACCAGCCGCTCGCCGGTGGCGATCGGGATGCTTGTGTGGGCTGCCACGCGGGCCATCTCGTCAACGTTCTCGGGCGGAACGGGCTCTTCGAACCAGAACGGGTCGAACTCTTCGAGAATGCTGGCCACCCGGATGGCTCCTGACGTGCTGAACTGGCCGTGGGTGCCGATGCCGATCTCGAGATCGGAGCCGACCGCATTGCGGATTGCCCGGAAGATCTTGGCCACGTGCCGGATCGTCTTGAGGGAATAGTCGCGCGGCGGGCCGGTGATCGGCCGGAACGGATCCAGCTTGCACGCAGTATTCCCTGCCCTCACGAGTTCCTCCGCCCGCCTCCCGGCGAGTTCGGGGTCTTCCCAGACTCCCTGAGTATTCATGTAGGCGTAGGCGCGCAACCGGTCATGATACTGGCCGCCCAGCAGGTTGTACACGGGTTGGTCGGTAGCTTTCCCGACCAAGTCCCAGCAGGCCATTTCGATGGCGGACAGCGCCGGGACGGAGTAGAGGCTTGGGTGGCGGTAATCGTGCGAGCTGGTGTACATGTCCTGCCAGATCCGCTCCACGTTGAAGGGGCTCTGGCCGATGACAAACCGCTCGCACAGATCGTGCAGCAGGTCGATCTGCGACTTCAGGTTGGTCACGCCGCCGGTCGGCCGCTCGCCCAAGCCGACGAGGCCCTCGTCGGTGGTCAGCTGCACGAACAGCCACTTCCGATGGCCGATGTAAGGCTGGACGTTGTCCAGAAGGATCGTCTTCACACGCGTGACTTTCATGCTTCCCGCCTTCGAGCTAGCTGCGAGGCCGGCTGCCGCTGGGAGCGCGGCCACGCGCGTTGTGCCAAGGCCTGCCGCTAGTGCGCCAGAGCCCTGGAGAAAACTGCGTCGCCGCATCCTTACCGCCTTAGCCTCGGCTGCCAGTGGATCGGCCCTCAACTGGGGAGAACCGCGAATCGCTGGCAGCCGCGCAATATTCTACGGCACTGAGGGCCGTGTTGGGGCGGCTTGCAACGCCGCAGCTGGAATTCGCGGATCTGGCCGTCCCCAACGCCCTAGGGCATCGTGGGCTCGGGCAAGGACTCGAGCATTTCGAGCAGGAGGTCGTCTTCGGTCCGCCCGTCAGCGTGAGCGTCGAAGTTCAGGATGATCCGATGACGCAGGGCCGGTAGGGCCAACTCTCTGACGTCGTCTGCGCTCACGTGCAGCCGTCCCTGCATCAGCGCCCTGACCCGCCCGCAGAGCACGAGCGCCTGTGCACCGCGAGGCGAACTGCCGTAACGGACGTACTTGCGTGCCAGCGCATGTTCCTTCCCGGGGCGAGGTTGCGTCGCTAGGACCAAACTGATGGCGTAATCGCGAACATGGGGCGCCACCAAAGTCTTGGACGCGGCGCGTCGCAGTTCAAGGATCTGATCGCGGTCCAAGATCGCGTCGACCTCCAGCGGCGTGGTATCCGCCGTGCGATCCACGATGGCGGTGAGGTCTTCGCGCTCGGGGTATTCCACCAGCAGCTTGAGCAAGAAGCGATCCAGCTGGGCCTCGGGCAACGGGTAGGTCCCTTCCATCTCGAGCGGGTTTTGCGTGGCCATCACCAAGAACGGCTCGTCAAGCTCGTGCGTCGTCGTGCCGCTGGTGACAGTCTTCTCCTGCATGGCCTCCAGCAGCGCCGACTGCGTGCGCGGCGTTGCGCGATTGATTTCGTCGGCGAGCACGAGGTGCGCGAAGACAGGGCCCTTCTCGAATCGGAGGGCCTTGGCGCCAAGCTCGTTGGTGTCCATCACGACACTGCCTAGGATGTCCGCTGGCATCAGGTCGGGCGTGAACTGGATCCGCGAGTAGTCCAGGTGCAGCGCGCGCCCGAGCGTCCTCAGCAAGGTTGTCTTGCCGAGGCCCGGCACGCCCTCAAGCAACACGTGACCGCCCGATAGCAGAGCGTTCAGCACGCCGTTGACCACGCGCTCGTGGCCGACAATCACTCGCTGGATCTGCGTGCGAACGGCGTCGATCTGTTCCGTTGCGCTATGCAACGTCGTGTCTTGGGCCAGCATCTACTCGGCGTTCCTTCTCAACGTGTCGAAATAGTTCTGAATATAGGTGCGGTAGGGCGCGGGGATCTCGTCCCGGCTCACGGACCCGTCGCCATCGCCGTGGTAAGTCGAACGCTGATTGTAAGGCACCGACGCTGACTGCTCGGCTAGGCGGGTCTCGATCGTCACCTCGCCCCTCATCTTCTCGGCGCGTTCCATGTAGAGTTCCTCGAGGGCACCAAGCACTTCCAACTGCTCCGCTTCGGCGAGTTCCTTGTCCCCGTCGCTCGTGCCCGCGGCCGAGGCGTTCTCCCCGCCACTCTGGTCGCCGGTGCTGTCCTCGCCACTAGTTGTCCCGGCGGATGCGGACTCGCCAGCCTCGGGTCCGGCCTCGCCACCCTCCATGGACGCGTCGGCTGCCTGGGCCGACGGGTCCTGTTCTGCCTCTCCCGAGTCGGCGGGATTTCCGGACGATGCGGTCTCTTCTGTGCTGCCGCTGCCCTGTTCCTGACCCGACTCCGAAGTTGAAGACTCGCTGGAGGCCATGTCCAGCGTCTGCAGCATGTTGTCGAACGCCTGCTTGAGCTTGTCGAACAAGCTCTGGGACTCCTCGTCCCAGAGCTCGCTGCCGGTCTCAGACGGCAAGTTCCCATCTTGGTTGTCCGGCGACAAGTCCGCGTCTTCGGCTTGCAGCGTCGAATCTTCGAGCGAGCCCTCCGGGCCTTGCTCCTCCAAAGGCACTGTGATCAGTCCTTCCACGTCGGGCATCTCGACCGCCTCGCTGGGCGGCTCCTCATGGGCTTCGCGAGGCAGTTCAGACTTGGGAGAGTCCTGTTCGGAAGCAGGTCGTTCGAAGAACTCTTCGTCTCCCGGAGGGAGCTGATCCCTGTCCGTCTGGTCGATCGCAGCCGCTCGCGGGCGCTCGTCGGCATTCGGGGCGGGCTGCTGGCCGAAGATGGCCGTCAGGATCAGCGATGCAAGGGGGGGCTCGAACGAGACGGTCGCTTGGAGCCCGACCCGGAGCCCGAAGAGAAGGAGAGCGGACGCCAGCAACCAGACGCTGGTGCGCTGGGCCGGAGATACGACGCGCGGGAACGCCTGCCGGGGATCCACGTGCGCGGCGAGCTTGGAAGCGGCCTCGTACTGGGCGGCCGCCACGCGGCTCCGCTGCCTGTCGATTCCTGCTGTCTTGAAGTGGTACGCCGTAGACAGGGCGTCTTGAAGGCCCGAACGCGCGTCCACTAGCTGCGCTACTGCGTACTTGGTAGGCAGGCAAGCCCCGAGCCGCTGCGCGGCGATCCAGATCCCAAGCCCGGCGGCCAACGGGAGTGTGACGAACGGAACATAGCGCGTGCCCAGCACGAGCAGGCTGCAGAAGCCGACCAAGCAGACTGCGAGCGCCAAGCAGCCTTCCCGCGTGCGGAGCTGCCCGGCGATGCGCCTGCGACAGGTCTCGACGAGCCCCTCAACGAGACCCAGGTTCAAATTGGATGCGGGCATAGGCCGGTAGGCCGAAACAGAACACGATTATAAGAGAGAGCACGCGCTCGCCGTTGCGTCGGGCGCTAGACTGCTGATTGTAGGGTTTCGGCAAGTTGTCTAGGTTCTTCCTCGCCTTCGCCATCGCGCTGCTGCCCGCGTGCGGATGTCACGCGGGTGCTCAGGAAGACGGGCGCCTGCTGCAGGACGCGATTGCGTCGCTACGTTCCGGGGATGCGGCCCGTGCCGCTGAGCTGGCTAGCGAACAGATTGAGGCCTCCGCGGAACCGAATCCCACGGCGTTCTGGATTCGGGCACAGGCTCGGACGCATCTTGAGGACTACGCCGGAGCCGCCGCAGACCTTGAGCGGCTGGCGGAGCTAGAACCTGACAACGCCCGCATCAATCTGGAACTGGGCTCGGCGAGGTTCCGCAACGGCGACATGGCCGGATCGGTTGCCGCCTTCGAGCGCGTAGCCGAGCTCGAAGCGCACTCAAGGGCGCAGCTTTGGCAACTCGGGATCTCGCAATACTACGCAGGGGACTTTGCAGGCTGCGCGGCCCTGTTCGAACTTCATCGCACGGTGAACCCACAGGACGTGGAGAATTCTGTCTGGCACTTCCTGTGCGTTGCGGCGACCAGAGGGTTCGACGCCGCGCGTGCGGGACTGATCCCGATCGACAGGGACGGAAGGGTGCCCATGATGGAGGTGTTCGCTCTCTTCGGTGGCAGCGGCGGCGTGCAAGACGTGTTGGAAGCGGCTGACCGCGCGGGCAGTTCCGGCGGAGGCACGGGCCCGGAATTCTATGCTCACCTGTATCTGGGCCTCTACTACGAGGCCATGGGCGAGACGGGCGACTCACGGGCGCACATTGCGAAGGCTGTGCAGAGAAAGCAGTCCGGCAACTACATGTGGCAGGTTGCCAGAGTGCACCGAGAGCTTCGCGAGCGTTCGGAAGCTGATCGGTGACTGCAATCGCGAAGCAGTAGCGGTCCTGGACGTGCCCGATGCTTGGCTGCAATCTCCGACACGGCGCGGAGATTTCAGGATTGCTGGGTCGCCGATCCGATCTAGGGCAGAGTCTGGAAGGGATCGACCGCGGCGATTCCGAGCGGCGCGAAACGCCGCAGGTTACCGGTCAGGATCGTCAGGCCTTGGCTTTCAGCGGTTGCCGCGATCGCTATATCGGCGAACCCGGGCGAATGGCCCGCCTCGCGTGCGTTGTCCATCAGTCTCCCGGCCAAGCGCGCCGCAGCGGTGTCGAACGAGAGGACCCTATGACCGTAGAGATGAAGCATGACCTCGAGCCAATTTCCAATTCTGGCGGCCCTCGATGCAGCCCCGGACCGTTTCAGCTTGGCGATGCCGTTGCAGACTTCAGCCAGCGTGACCGTCGATAGGAATAGGTCCCCCGCGTGCTGATCCATCCAGTTGATCAGATCCACGGATCGCTTGGGACGGTCGGGCGTCCCAGCCGAAAGCACGTCGGTGTCTACCAAGTACAAGAACGCCTCTTAGAGCAGAGTGTCGCTCGATGGGCCCGGGTCTCGCGGTGGCAGGTCTTCGTCTTCCAGCGGAGCCGACAGCAGCAACCGGCCGAAGGATGGCACCTGGCGGAGCCGGTTCCATTGCTCGACCCCGAGGATTACGGCTTGGGGTTTGCCGTGGCGAGTGATGACGGTCGTCTCTCCACTTGCCGCCTCTGCTACCAAGCTTGACAACTTCGCCTTCGCGTCACGCAACTGAATCCTTTGCATCGGGACAACCCTCGAAGTGACCACTGTAGTCATAGTATGGCATGACGTCCGGAACCCCAGCAAGACACGAGTAGAATGCCGAGCTGCGCGTGGCAGCTTGATGCGCTTCGAGAAGCGCTCTCGCCGGACCCCTGCAACGGCTGAGTCTTGCGGGCAACGTCGGCTCCTAGATTTGGTGCATGTGTTTCATGCGCGTACAACTTCCTCGCGGTCAGTATCTCTACTCCCGCCCGAACTCTTGGTTCTGTTGCGACGCGTGAGGTCGGGCCGGGCCTTCCACCAGCCGGGACGTAGACGAAACAAATCCGGCTGACACGCCCAATGTTGGGTTGCCTACACTACAATTCACTCGTGTCGTGCCTGACGCGGGGGAGTCAGGAGCTTCGAGCGTGACGGCGTCGATTCCCGATCCAGCCCGGCAAGCCAGTGCCGATGGCGGCTTTCGCGGCCAAGATATCGTTTTCGAGGCCAAGAACGTCACCAAGCGCTACGACATGGGCGAAGTGGCCGTCGATGCGCTGCGGGGCGTGAACCTGAGCCTGCGCGCGTCGGAGTTCATTGTTCTGCTTGGGCCGTCTGGCAGCGGCAAGTCGACCTTGCTCAACATACTCGGCGGCCTCGACTTGCCCACGTCAGGGACGGTCACTTATCGCGGACGCGACCTTAGCGGAGCAGACGACGCCACTCGGACCGCATACCGCCGGAACCATGTGGGCTTTGTGTTCCAGTTCTATAACCTCATCCCGAGCCTGACGGCTCGAGAGAACGTAGCGCTCGTGACCGAGATCGTGCGCGATCCCATGCCGCCGCAGGAAGCGCTCCGCATCGTAGGGCTGGGCGACCGCATGAACCACTTTCCCGCGCAGCTCTCTGGCGGCGAACAGCAGCGCGTGGCGATCGCGCGGGCAATTTCGAAGCGACCCGAAGTGTTGCTGTGCGACGAACCTACCGGAGCGCTGGACATCTCCACCGGAGTGGTGGTGCTGGAGGCCATCGAGCGCATCAACCAAGAACTCGGCACCGCCACGGCGGTCATCACCCACAACGCCGCCGTGGCGTCTATCGCGGACCGCGTCGTGCAACTCTCGGACGGCCTGATCGTGGCGGATCGCGGCAATCCAGTAAAGACCGCCGCCCGAGACCTCACGTGGTAGGCCATGCAGGCACTTGACCGCAAGCTCTTCCGCGACTTGTGGCGGATCAAGGGGCAGGCGCTCGCGATCAGCATGGTCATCGCCGTCGGCGTGCTGATGCTGATCGCCTACCTCAGCAACTTCAACTCGCTGCAATCCACGCGGGATGCCTACTACGAGCGCCAGCGCTTCGGGCATGTCTTCGCAACATTGAAGCGCGCTCCGCTGGCGCTTGGAAGCCGCATCTCTGCGATTCCGGGAGTGGCGCAAGCCGAGACACGAGTCGTGTTCGATGTGGCCTTGGACGTCGACGGGCTCGCCGAGCCGGCGACGGGCCGTCTCGTGTCCGTTCCCGAGCGCAGGCGAGAGATCGTGAACGATGTCGTGCTGGTGCAGGGCCGCTATATCGAACCCGGGCGGTCCGACGAGGTGATCGTCTCCCAAGGCTTCGTGGAAGCCAACCGGCTCGGGCCCGGGGACACTGTGGGCGCCATTCTCAACGGTCTTCGCCGAGATCTCGAGATTGTCGGCGTCGGGCTGTCGCCGGAATATGTCTACACCATTCGAGAGGGCGAGATGATCCCGGACAATTCCCGTTTCGGGGTGTTCTGGATGGGACGCCGCGCGCTGGCCGCGGCATTCGACATGGAAGGCGGCTTCAACGATGTCTCATTGCTGCTACGCCCCGGCGCTCAGATCGAAAGCGTGATCCAAGAACTGGACGAGCTGCTCCAGCCGTACGGAGGGTGGGGCGCGATCCCACGCGACCTGCAGCTGTCCCACTGGTCGGTCCAGAACGAACTCAACGGGATCCGCGTGGCCGGCGTGATCATTCCGATGGTGTTCCTGGCAGTCGCGGCCTTCCTGCTCCATGTGGTGCTGCATCGCATCGTCGCGGTACAGCGGGAGCAGATCGCGACGCTAAAGGCTCTTGGCTATCCGCAAGCCTCGATCGCCCGGCACTACACGTACTGGGCATTAGCGATCAGCCTGACGGGAACTGTGATGGGGACGGTCTGCGGCGGCTTGCTGGGGCGCGGGATGCTGTCGATGTACAACGACTTCTTCCGCTTCCCGATCCTCGAATACCGCTTGGATCCCGTAGTGGTGGCCGGAGCTGTCGTGCTCGGCATTGTCGCCGCGGTGTTCGGCGCCCACACCTCCGTTCGTCGGGCCGTCCGCCTGCAGCCGGCCGAGGCGATGCGGCCGGAGCCGCCGGCGAAGTACTCGCCCAGCCTGGTAGAGCGGCTGGGCCTGCGGCGCCTGCTGTCACAGCCAGCCCGCATCATCCTGCGCAACATCGAACGCCAACCGCTGCGCTCGGCAATCACGATCGGCGGCATTGCGCTGTCCTTGGCCGTTCTGATCGTGGGGATGTTCGCGGTCGACTCGCTCGATCTCATGATGGATATGCAGTTCCGCGTTGCCCAGCGGCAAGACCTGCAGCTCACCTTTACCGAGCCGATCTCGCCGGACGGGATCTATTCCCTTCAGCGACTGCCTGGCGTGATGATGGCCGAGCCGGTGCTTTCGGTCCCGGTCCGGCTGAGGTCGGGGCAGCGGTCTCGTCAACTCGCGATCACGGGCTTGCCGGAGTCCCCGCAGCTCTTCCGCGTAGTCGACGTCGAGACGCTGCACCCGGCCGACCTCTCCCACGACGGCGTCGTGCTGGCGGAGCGTCTCGCCGACGTGCTGAACGTACGGCCCGGCGACTCGCTCACGGCAGAGGTGCTTGTCGGCAGCAGGCCCGTGCGCGAACTTTCCATCGCGAGCACGGTCCGCCAGCACATGGGGCTCGCCGCGTACATGAACATCGACGCGGTCCGGCGCCTGCTATACCACGACAGGACACTGTCGGGCGGCTACCTGACGGTCGACTCTCAGGCGCTCCCAGCCATGTTCCGCGCCATCAAGGAGACTCCCGCGATTGCCGGCAGCGGGCTGAAGGCAGCCGCTCTGAAGTCGTTCCAGGAAACCTTCGCCGCCAATCTCGGCATCATGATCTTTTTCAACGTCCTGTTCGCCTCGATCATCGCGTTCGGCGTGGTCTACAACGCGGCCCGGGTCTCGTTGGCCGAACGGAGCCGGGAATTGGCCAGCCTGCGCGTGATGGGCTTCACGCGGCAAGAGATCTCCGCGATTTTGCTGGGAGAGCTTGGGATTTTGGCGTTGCTTGCGCTACCTTTGGGGTTGCTGCTGGGCTACGGGCTGACATCCCAACTCGTGAAGGCCATGGAAACCGAGCTCTATGCATTTCCCCTCTCGGCCGTACCGTCGACGTACGCGATATGCGCACTGACCATCCTGGGGGCCACGCTGGTCTCGGGCCTCATAGTACGCCGGAAGCTTGACCACCTGGACCTCTTGGAAGTCCTGAAGGCGAAGGAGTAGCAGATGAGGTTGAGCCCGACGCGAATTCTTGTCTGGCTGGTGCTGGCCGCCGTCGCCGCCGCCTTTGTATGGGCGTTCCTTCCCAAGCCTCTGGAGGTGGCCGCCGTCGCGGTCGAGCGGGGCTCGCTGCAGATCACGCTGGACGAGGAAGGCCAGACTCGCGTCCGGGATCGCTACGTGGTGTCGGCCCCGCTGGACGGCAAGGTGCTGCGGATCGAGCACGAGCCGGGTGACGCCGTGCAGGCCGGTTCCACGATCCTCGCTCGGTTTCAGCCGTCGCGACCCGAGTTTCTGAACTCCAGGACCCGGGCCGAGGCACAGGCCAGGGTCGCCAGGAGCGAGGCGCAGGTCGAGCGCGCCCGGGTCGACCTGGACCGTGCCGAGGCCGAGCGAGACCATGCGCAGGCAGAACTAGCGAGGCACGAGCAGCTGCATGCAGAGGGTCTCACGGCCGACAATCGCCTCGAATCGGCGCGCTTGCGCGCTGTGACGGCGAGCGAGGCGGTACGGGGCGCCGAGTCTGCCATCGTAGTGGTCGAGTTGGAGCTCGAGCGCGCTCGCACGAGCCTGATCGAGGCCGGTGCCGCCGGCGTCGACCAAGAAGACGTGATTGTCCTGCGGTCACCAATCACGGGCGTGGTCTTGCAGCGCTTGCGCGAGAGCGAGTCGGTCGTCCCCTCCGGCGAGCCGCTCATCGAGATCGGCGATCCCGAGGATCTCGAGATCGTGTCCGACATGCTGTCGATGGACGCCGTGCAGATCGACCCCGGCGACCCGGTGCTGATCGAGCAGTGGGGGGGCGAGACGGCCCTGCGGGGCGTCGTGCGCCAGGTGGAGCCGTTCGGGTTCACGAAGATCTCGGCTCTTGGCGTCGAGGAGCAGCGGGTGAACGTCATCGTCGATTTCGAGGACCCCCAGGCCGCTTGGGAAGCTCTCGGGGATGGCTACCGCGTCGAGATTCGCGTCGTCGTCTGGGAGACGGACGACGCCCTGAAGGTGCCCTCTAGCAGCCTCTTCCGCAACGGGGACGCTTGGGCCGTCTACGTGATCGACGAACTCTCGCTGGCCCGGCTGCGCCAAATTCAGATCGGCAGGCGCAACGCGCTCGAGGCCGAAGTGCTGGCCGGTCTAGAGCAGGGCGATCAGGTGATCGCATACCCGGGCGATGCGATCGCGGACGGGATGGAAGTCATAGCCGCTGATTTGTGAGCCCGGCCGTCACCAGCGGCCCGCGGAAATCGCGAGTCGCGAGGCAGCTCCTACGCTAGACTACGGAGTGGAGCAGGCCGTCTGGCAGCCTCGGCAAAGCAGGCTGCCGCTGGCTGGATCTTCCTAGGAATATCAATCAAGAGCGAGCTTGGCGTTGCGGGGTCAGCGCCGTCGAATCCCGGCGCGATCCTCCCACATTCGGCCTAGGATCCCCGCCCGACCATCAATCGATCCGCCCATGTACGTCCGCAAGAGTCGCTTGCTCACGCCCGGGCCCACGCCCCTGCTGCCATCGGCCGTGCGCGCCATGGCGGCCGCGGACTTGCATCACCGCACAGCGGAATTCCGCGCGGCATATAGCGGGGTCATCGCCGACCTGCACTACTTCATGGGCACGGACAACGGCATCGCGCTGTTCGCTTCCTCCGGGAGCGGGGCCATGGAGGCGGCGGTATCGAACCTGTTCTCCCCAGGTGACAAGGTGATCGCATGCGCGGCGGGCAAGTTCGGTGAGCGTTGGGTGCAGCTGGCACAGGCCTTCAAGCTGGAAACGGCCGTGCTGTCCAAGCCGTACGGGGAGTCCGTGCTGCCGGAGGAGTTGGAAGCGATGCTGCGCCGGCATCCCGATGTCCAAGGCGTGTTCGTCCAGGCGACAGAATCCTCCACCGGCATTTCGCACGACGTGCAGGCCATGGGCCGGATGGTGGCTGCGACAGACGCGATCTTGGTGGTGGACGCGATCACCGGGCTGGGCAGCAGCACCCTCGAGATCGACGAGTGGGGGCTGGACGTGGTGATCGGCGGTTCCCAGAAGTCCCTGATGATTCCGCCCGGCCTGGCGTACTGCTCTGTCAGCGAGAAAGCGTCCCGTCGCGCGGAAATTGCAACCAACCCTAACTTTTACTTTAATTTGCGCAAGCACGTTGAAGCGGGGCCCAAGGGTGACTCCCCGTGGACGCCGGCATCTTCGCTGCTGCTGGGCATGGCAGAGGTTCTGCGCTACATCCGCGAGCTCGGTCGCGACCAGCTGATCCGGAACGCGCAGTTGCTCGCGCGCGCAACTCGGGAGTCCGCGCAGGCCCTCGGGCTGGAGCTGTTCGCCCGGAACGCAATCCCGGCCGGGGCGGTCACGGCCATCCGCGCCCCTGAGGGATTGGATTCGGGCCAGATCGTGCGAGCCTACAAGGACCGCTTCGAGGCCGTCATCGCCAACGGGCAAGGTTCGATGAAGGGGCAGATCTTCCGCTTCGCCCACCTGGGCTATTTTGACTTCCACGACTTGTTCGCGACCATCGCCGAACTCGAGATCATCCTCCACGAACTGGGTCGCAAAGTCGAGTTCGGCTGCGGCGTGCGGGCGGCGCAAGCGGTGTACCGCGATGCGCTGGGCGCAGCGGACGGAGGCCAGCGATGAAGGTCTTAATCGCCGATGCAGTGGACACGGCAGCCATCGAGACGCTTCGAGCGGAAGAGGCGTTCGATGTCGTTGTCTCGAATCCGGCCGAGTATGAGCCGCACTTAGAGGAAGCGCAGGCGCTGATCGTGCGCAGCGCTGTCAAGGTCACAGCAGCTGTCATGGACGGCGCGCCCCAGCTGCGGGTGATCGGCCGCGCCGGAGTCGGCGTTGACAACATCGACTGCGAAGCGGCCACCAAGCGCGGCATCGTAGTGATGAATACCCCGGGCGGCAATGCGACCGCGGTCGCAGAGCATACGTTGGCACTGATGCTCTCGCTGGCCCGGTCCGTGCCAGCCGCCAACGCATCGACCAAGGCCGGTCGTTGGGAGCGCAAGAAGTTTCAGGGAAACGAGGTCTTTGGCAAGACCCTCGGGATTATCGGATTCGGGGGCATCGGCAGGCAGGTCGCCGAGCGAGCGCGCCCTTTCGGCATGGAGGTGATCGCGTACGACCCGTTCGTGTCGAGTGACGCTGCCAAGGGTTCCGGGGTGGAATTGCTCGAGCTCGACCCGCTGCTGGCCCGTGCCGACTACCTGAGCCTGCACCTCTCTCTCACGCCGGAGACTGCCGGGATCGTGAATGCTGACCTGATCAGCAAGATGAAGGACGGCGTGCGGATCATCAACTGCGCCCGCGGTGAGCTGATCGATTCCGCGGCCTTGGACGCGGCCATCGAAGCCGGCAAGGTCGGCGGCGCGGCATTGGACGTCTACGCCCACGAGCCGCCCGAGGACACTTCCCTGCTTTCCCACGAGCAGGTCGTAGCCACGCCCCACATCGGTGGCTCGACGGCCGAAGCGCAAGCCAAGGTAGGGCTCAACATAGCGCTGCAGGTGCGCGATTTCCTCAAGTCCGGCGTGGTCGTGAATGCCGTGAACATGCCCTCGGTTAGCGCTGAACAGTACGGCCGGCTGGCACCTTACCTGAGGCTTGCGGAGCGATTGGGCTCTCTGGTGGCGCAGACTTCCAGAGGCCGACCCGTGCGGGTCAAGTTGACCTACTTGGGCGAATTCGGCGAGACCGACACGGCCATGATCCGCAATGCCGCCCTAAGCGGCATCCTGAACTGCTTCCTGTCGCGCAAGGCCAATCTGATCAATGCCTCCCAGATCGCGCGCGACCGGGCGCTCGGTGTTTCCGAAGTCCGCCGCGGGAAGGCGCACTTCAGCGACTCGCTGAAGCTCGATCTCAAGACAGAGGACATCCACCGCGCCGTGGAAGGGGCTGTCTTTCCGGATGGCTCCCCTCGCCTGCTGAGCATCGACGGGATCTATGTCGAAGCGCCTCTCAGCGGGTCGCTCCTGTACGTGCGCAACCAGGATGTGCCTGGGGTGATCGGGCGCATCGGCACCGCGCTTGGCGAACAGGGCATCAACATTTCCGACTTCGCGCTCGGGCGCGGCGAGCCGGCCTCGAACGATGAGCCCGCGGAAGCCGTGGCGCTGGTGCGCACAGACCAGTCGCTAACGGCGTCCGTGCTTGAAGGTCTCTACCGCATGAACGCAGTCACATTCGCCAAGGCGATCGAGCTGTAGGGCAAGTCCGCGGACGGGCTCGGTCGGCTGTGCTGGCTACCTGCGGCTAGAACTTGACGCCGCGCTTCTTCAACTCGTCGAGTACACGGTCCACGCCGCGGCGGTTGATGATCTTGATGCCCTTGGCGCTGATGCGCAGCTTGACCCAGCGCTTGCGGCGCGGGGACCAAAAGCGCTTGTCTTGAATGTTCGGCAGGAACCAGCGCTTCGTCTTGTTGTGGGCATGCGAAACCCTATTGCCCGACCTCGGGCGCTTACCCGTAACTACGCAGATTCGTGACATGGTCTGGTCCTAGCGGGAAATGGTCCCAACGCTCACCCTTGCCGGGCTGGGCAGCCTGATGGCCCGAGGCGGTAGAAGCAAAGAATGGACTGGCTTAAACCGAGCATAGCACAAGTGAAACGCCTCGGTAGTCGTGTCATTCGTTCACAAACCCTCGCAAACGATCCCGTCACTGTCAGTGTCCCGCAATGAGCCGTACAGCGGCTCACCCCGCAGGATCGGATCCACATCCGGGCAGTAGAGCTCGACGTTATCGCAGTTCGTGCGATAGCCACCGGCCTCGAGAGTCGCGATGCAGGCCGTCTGAGCGGCCTTTTGCTCGGCTCTTGGATCACCGGGGATGCAGGCGAGGTTAGGCAGGTGGGATGACACGACGGTCGCGGAGGATCGGAGAACTTCCGAGTTCTCGACCGTTTCGTGGCATGCGGCGATTTCACGCTCTCCGGTCAGAGCGTCAACGAACTCCGAGCGGAACGTCCAATCCGCGCCCTCGGCCAGCTTGGGTCGGAATACGTACTCGTCCGCACAGGCCGTCAGGACGGAACTCAGCGCCGCCTTCTCGTCAGGGTCCACGCTCAGCCCGTGCTTGGACTTGACGCGGACGGTCTGGGCCGCCCACCAGCAAAGCGCGTGGTCTGTCAGGCTGTCGCGGAACAGAGAAGTCTCGGCAGATTGCACCTCGTGGAGATCGCTGTCGCCCTTCGACGCGTTCAGCGATCCGGGCGCGAGCGTGAGGTTCAAGATGTCCGCGGCGAAATTGGTTCTTGCAGTCTCGCCCATGCGGCACAGGCCCGACTCGTCCGCCTCCTTGCGCGCAACGATGTGCTCTATCTGGACGTAGTGGTAGTTCGGGAACACGATCCCGTCATACGGTGAGAGCCTCCCACCATGAAGCGCGGCGATAGAGTCCTGCGTTCCCGCCCATGCGGAGGAATCTATAGCATCGACCGAGCAGCTGGACTCGACAGAGACTTGCAGCCCGCTCAACGCGGACAGGACTCGTGATCGGTTCCATTCCTCCTCCGAGGACTGCCCAAATGAGACCGGGCAGACAAAGAGGACTCCCGCGAGGGTCCCGAGCGTGCAGCGCACGATGGCACAAGTCCGGTCATGTGGTGGCGACACGACATGGGGCCATCCAGCGAGAGCGTGGAGGTCCTGTCTATTCGCCCTGATGCCGGTGGCTACTCCGCCATCGCGCCCGGACTGTTGTATTCGGCAAGAGACCCGGCGCACAAAATCTCTTGCCGATCTGACAGTTGGCGTGTACCGCACGACGTTCTCTTATGATTCTGACGCAGAGTCCGGGGGGGATTCGGACGCGCATCTGGATCTTCGGAGGAGGCCGCTCTTTTCTTTGGTCTGCCGGGGCTCCACCCACTGCTATTGGGTCTGGATGCGGAGGCCTCTAGTCGTCGCGTATAGGAGTTCCCTGCAGGCCATGCCGAGTGTCAACGCGCTCCCGGCGCGCTCTGCCTGTGTTCTGCTAGTTCCGGGTCCGCGGATCGTGGCCCGGTCATGGGCGTCGATCAGCTCGGGCCGCTCGCAGCTGCCTGGGGCTGGCTTGGGCGCGGAAGTGCGAGGAGGATCGGAAGCCCGAGGATTGGCAGCGCCGTGAAGCCCCACAGCACCAGGTCGAGGCCGACCACGTCAGCGATCAGGCCCGCAACCGGAACGAACGCGATCCCGGCGAGCCCCCAGCCGAAGCCCATCATGAGGGCAGCTGCGGTGCCGGCCTGTGAGGGCACCAATTCCCTTGCCATGACGATGTTGACAGGAATCGTGGACAGCAGGACCGTGCCCCCGGCAAACAGCGCCAGCAAGGACAGCCAGCCGTCCGATGCGAGGAAGCACGCCAACAGGGGTCCGGATCCCAAGCAGGACGCGACGATGACCCTGCGGCCACCAATGCGGTCCGCCAACGATCCGCCAAGAAACGAACCGGCCGAAGTGCTCGCGAAGAATACCGCCAGCGCGACACTCGCCGACTGAAAGTCCGTACCGCGAACTTGCACCATGTAGAGCGCCAGGTACTGTGCCATTCCGACTTGCACGATCGAGCGCAAGACAACGAATGCGTAGTGCGCGAGCAATGGACGCCGCTGCTTCCGAAGTACCTCCCAGTCCACTCCGCGCCGTCTCGCGTGATGATCCACCGCGGGCTGGGGCACCCGCCACAACAGTAGCGGGCCGGCCGCTACTACGGGAAGCGCAGCCACCCAGAGGTTTTCGTAGCCGAAACGGCCGATCACCTCGGCCAAGTAGAGCGGCCCCGCACCCAGACCAGCCGTTCCGGCGGTGATGAAGACGGCGGTGGCGATGCCTCGCCGCTGGCCGCCTAGGTGACCGGCTTGGCTCGTGCTATGCGGGTGAAATGCGGCCACTCCCATGCCGCCGAGCAGTAAGAGCACGACCACCGCTGAAAGTCCCCCGGCCAGCGAAGTGGCCGTCAGGAAAACCGCCGCGGCCAGCGGGCTGATGACCGTGAACAGGCGGCTGTGCAGGCGGTCGCTGAGCAGGCCGAACGGCAACTGCATGACCGACGATGCGAACATCCAAAATCCGCCCAAGAGCCCCGCGTGCGCGAGCGTCAGCTCGAAGCGCGAGGCAAGGATCGGCTGGATTGTCGGCAGAGTCGACGAAAAGCAGTCGACGGTGAAGTGGGTGAGCAGCAGGAGCACGAACGCTTCGCGCGTCCGCTCCGCAGATCTAGCTGGCAAGGCTGCAACGGGGGCGGCCTCGCCCGAGTACGTGCCGCCAAGTTCAGTCGCGACTGGATTGTGCTTGATCACAGCTCTCGCTCACAGACCTGCGGACGCCGCAAGTGCGGTGACGGTGGCCTGTTGAAAGTCCGGCCAACACGGCAGCCTTTCGCAGAAGGCTGGATGAGTGCCGCGCAAGGCGCTCTACTGGGCGAGCTTGTCCCAGATCCCCGTGCGAAGCTCGTCCAAGCGGTGCTCTGCCGCATCGCGCACGTAAAGGTACTGATCCTCCTTGGCGACGCGCTCGAGTTCCGTCACGTCGGTCATGATCTTCACCGTCTTGCGGCGAATCTCTTCGTCATTCGATTCGCGCATCAGGCGGGCATAGTGGCCTTGATCCGGCTCGAGCGAGCGCAGTTTCGCGAACGCCTCGTGTCGCACGAACCACTCGCTGTCGGCCACAACGACATCCGCTAGCGTTCCAGGGTCCGAAATGGCCCCAATGGCCTCGATCCGCACGTCGGCGTCGGAATGCTTCCACTTCGGGCGGAACAGGTTCAGCAATCCCATACTGGCGGTCCAAGCAGGTCAACGCTGCGGCTATTCGCCGTAGCTGATGCGCCAGATCTTGCGGCCGCCGTCATCGCTGACCAACATCGAGCCGTCCTTGAGCTGCAGCAGGCCGACGGGGCGTCCCCAAACCTCCCTCTGGTCCTCGCCTAGCATCCACCCGACGAGAAAGTCCTGCGGCCCTGACTGCGGCCGCCCGTCCTTGAACGGGATGAAGGTCACGCTATAACCCGTGCGGACCGAGCGGTTCCAAGATCCGTGGAACGCCAGGAAGAGCCCGCCCCGGTACTTCTCCGGAAACTGGGTGCCGGTGTAGAAGTGGATGTCGAGTACCGCGACATGCGCGCCCAGCAGCACGTCGGGATACAGCGTCTTGGCCACCATGTCGGCACCCGCGCCCTCGTGGCGAGGCTCGGGGTGCGGGCCGTTGTATGCGTAGGGCCACCCGTAGAATTCGCCCTGCTTGACATTGACCAAGTAGTCTTCGGCAATATCGTCACCGAGCCCGTCACGTTCCTGCACCGCGGCCCAGATGTCCGAGGAGCCGGGATGCCAGCGCAGTCCAATGATGTTGCGCAGACCCTCCGCGAACGTCTCGTGGCCGCTGCCGTCAGGGTTGTAGCGGTGCAGCGCCGCGCGGACCGGGTCCTCGCCGAGGGAAATGTTCGAACCCGAACCGACCGTCACGTACAGCTTGGAATGGTCCTCGTTGAAGAGCAGCGAGCGCGTCCAGTGGCCCCTGCCATGTCCTTCGTAGGAAATGATCTCTTCGCCATCCGCCGCCGTCATGGCATCGGCGTCATAGACGAAGCGCTTGACTGACGTCGGCTCCGCTACGTACAGCCATTTTTCGTGGAAGGCCAAGCCGTAGGGTCGATCCAAGTTCTCGATCAGCTTGCGCGTCGCGCCGTCGTGATGCACGTAGACGGCGCCGTCGGCAACATTGCGCGAGCCCGAGTCGCTGAACACCAGCTCGTCATTCGGACCCAACAGCATGAAGCGCGGGCGCATGAAGTCGCCGGTGATGTATTCCTCGACCTTGAAGCCCTCGGGAACCGCGAGACTGGCGTCGGAAGGGCGGTCGACCACGTTCGGGCGGTTGGTCGCCGACTCGGTGTGGAACGGCTCCGGCAGGCCCTTCCAGTTGACCGGCTTGTTCGGCTCCGCAGCAGCGAGCGCTGCCAGCAATACGGCAGAAATGCAGAGAGTGATCCAGATGCGCATGCCTTATAGCGTAGCCGATTCCCGGCTGGCCGGTGCACAGTTGCGAGTCTGGGATCGCCCGAGTCAGCGCGGTACGGCCACTTCGTTCGTCCGACGGTCACTAGGTTGCTCAGGTCGCTCCGGCGCGTTGATCACCGGCAGCCACTCGACCAGATCCCGCTTGACCTCGGCATACAGTTCGTCGGCGGCCAAGTTGGTCCATTCCATCGGATCAACGCGGTGATCATAAAGTTCCTCGCTGCCATCGGCATAGCGGATGTAGCGGAAGTCATCCGATCGCACAGCGTGGTTCAAGCGACCATGGGTCATGACAGCCGGTCTCCACGGCAACTCGGGGTTGCGCAACAGCGGGACTAGGCTCTCTCCATCCAGTTCTCCGGCGGGGGCCAAGCCGGCCAATTCCAGCAGGGTTGGATAGAGATCCAGAAGACTCACCGGTCTCGGCGAGACTGCCCCGTCACGGGTGCCTTCAGGCAGGCCTGGCGCTCCCGGCGGCACAGAGATCATCAGCGGCACCCGAGTGGCCTCTTCCCACAAGGCGAACTTGCGCCAATGGTGCTTCTCGCCTAGGTGCCACCCATGGTCTCCCCACAGCACGATGATGGTGTTGTCCGCATATCCGCTCTCGTCGAGCGCGTCCAGCACCCGTCCGAGCATCTCATCGGCGAAACTGATCGAGGCCAAGTACGCCTGGACTGCGTGCTTCCACTGCCCGTGCTCGACCACGCTGGCGTGATCGCGCTCGGGCCGGGCCATGCGCACGCCCGACGGCGGAACGTCAGCCAAGTCCGAGTTGAAAACCCTGGGCAGCTCAATACCTTCCAGCGGAAAGCGCCGGAAATAGTTGCGGGGGACAAACCACGGCAGATGCGGGCGAAAGATGCCGCAGGCGAGGAAGAACGGTTTGGCATGCGTCTCGCCCAGCTTGGCTGACACCCATGCCGCGACTTTGGCATCAGACATCTCGGCGGTCGCCACATCGAGCGGACCCCAGTCAAAATTGCCGGTTTCGGCAATGCCGTTCGCGGGACGCGTCGCAGGCGTCGGGTCGGCGCCCCTCTGGACATTCTTTGAAGGCCAGTATTCGTGCCATGAGGCTGGATCAGGATAGACGCCGTGGTAGATCTTCCCAGACCCTCCGGCCCAGTAGCCGTTCCGCATGAAGGCCTGCGGAAGCGTCTCCACATCCGGCATGGCCGGACGCCAGGCTTGGTCGTTCTGATAGACGCCCGAGCGGTACGGGGCAACTCCTGTCATCAGCGCTGCGCGGGACGGGTTGCAGGCTGGCGCCGCCGTGTAGGCGCGACTGAACAGCGTTGAGCGCCGCGCCAAGCGTGCAAGATTGGGCGTCTTGGCCTGCGCGTGGCCCCCCATGGGCTCGATCCAATCGTTGAGGTCGTCGACCGCGATGAATAGGACGTTGGGGGTCTCTGCCTTGGCCGCGGCTGCGGCCGTGAGGAGCGTAAAGAGTAGAGCGAGTCGTCGCATCAGATCCTCCCATCGGGCATCGCATCGCTACGCGCGACGCCCGCACCGCCGCTGGGGGCGGAGATGAACAAGGCTGCCAGTATGGTAGCCAAGCAGCCTAGGGGGTTCAGCCAGAGGAATGCCAGGCCCGGAAACACGAGCTTGGTGAGCCAGACCGCGATGAGCCCGAACGCCGTGCCCCAGAACGCACCGTTCGCCGTGACCCGCTTGAACAGGAAGGCAACGGCGAAGACCCCCAGCATTGGCCCGTAGAACAGCGAGCCCACGAAGTTGACGGCTTCGATCAGCGACCCCAGCCTGCCCCCGAAGCCCGCGAAGATCGCAGCGTAGGCGGCCCAACCCAGGGTTGCCCAGCGCAGGGCCCGGCGGGTGCCTCGCTCGCCCGCATGCGGCCGAACGTAGCGGGCGTAGTGGTCCACGATCGTGGACGTCGCGAGCGAGTTCAGTTCCGACGAGATAGTCGACATAGCAGCCGCGAAAACTCCGGCCATGATCAGGCCGATCAGTCCCTTCGGCAAGTAGCCGAGAACGAAGGTGAGGAAGACATAGTTGGTGTCGTTGTAGGTGCCGGGGCCGCTCTCCTCCTCGGCGAGCGCGATGGCCTCCCCGCGGACGCCCTGAAGGCGTTGGTTGGCTGTGGCGAACGCATCGCGCTCGGTCGGAGCGCCCCCGCTGGCAACGAAACGGTCCGCGCTGCCGCGGCGCTCTTGGAACGCTTGCTCGAAGCGGGCGTCCACTTGGCGCAGCTCCTCCGCGTGCGTCTGTTCGAGTCGCGCTCGTTCGGCCGGGTGAAACAGCAGCGGCGGCGGCTCGTACAGGAAGAAGGCGAAGACCAAGACGCCGGTCAGTAAGATGAACGCTTGCAGCGGGACTTTAAGCATTGCATTGAATAGCAGGCTAATCCGACTGTGATACAAGGACTTCGCAGTAAGGTAGCGCTGGACCTGAGACTGGTCTGTGCCGAAATAGGCCAGTGACAGGAATGTGGCTCCTATCAGCCCGGACCACAGCGTGTAGCGGCTGTTCCAATCGAACGTAGTGTCCACGGCCTCGAGCTTGCCCACGGTGCCAGCGAGTGCCAGCGCGTCACGAAACGACACGGAGTCGGGTAGGCCGGTCCATGCAAAGCAGAACGCGACGGCGATGCCGGCGAACATCACGCCCATCTGGACGGCGTCTGCCCACATCACGGCCCGGATGCCGCCCAACACGGTATAAGTCGCTACCACGACGACAGTGATCAGGATTGTTGGCGCTTCCGGGATACCCAGGATGACCGACAAGGCCACCGCCGGGGCGTACACTGCCAGACCAACGCCTAGGCCGCGCTGGACCAGGAACACCCCGCTGGCTAACCTGCGGGTCTTGGCGTCGAAGCGACGCTCCAGGTATTCGTAAGCGGTCTGCACTCCGCTGCGATGGAACGCCGGCGCGGCGAACGCCGCGATCAGCACCATCGCAATCGGCAGCCCGAAGTAGAACTGCACGAAGCGCATGCCGTCGGTGTATCCCTGGCTGGTCGTGCCGATAAAGGTGATCGCGCTGGCCTGCGTCGCCATGATCGACAGGCCGATCACCCACCAGCGCATCTGTTTGCCGGCGGAGACGTAGGCGTGGACAGACTGATCGCCGCGCGAGCGTCTCAGGCTGAAGGTCAGGATTGCCGCCAGAGAGGCGATCAGGACTGACCAGTCGAGCGCGCTCATGAGGCTTGGCCCAGGAATCGGGTGACGGCCCAGAGGCCCACGATCCAGAACGCTAGGTGGGCTAGCACGAGAACGTAAATCCGGTTCCAGTTGCGAGCGTCTGCTGGCGCGCTCGCAGCCTCAGACTCGCGTGGATGCGAGGTGTCTTGCAAGCGTCCTATCTTACCCGTAGCGCGATCCGGATACAGCGCGCCCGTCGTTAGGTCGAGGGCCCCGATCCTCCGGAGCGGCGCTCCCGGCACCATGGCCGCATGGCGAGCTGGACAGCTGCGATGGGCCTCGTTCCTGGCGCGACGCCTCGGGCCGGCCTAGGGTCGGGGCGGAAAGCTACTTGTTCCCCTTGACGGTCAGGGGGTGCTGGGATTGCCCGCCGACGCTATGGTTTCGGGAAACGCGATCCTCTGGAACTCCGGTATCTCATGCATCTCCTTGAAGGCGGGATCGGATGCCACTTTGCGGGGCCCACCGAAACCTTCCTCAAGTGCTTTGCGGATGTACAGGATCGACCTATCCCAAATCTGCGCCCCCGCGTAGGCTTTGGCCATGAAGTAGTAGTACTTGCCTGTGTTGCCCACCGAGCGCTCCTGCAGCATCGTTCCGAAGGTTCCCTTCGTGTCGAATACGTTCGGGTCCAGGTCCAAGGCTTTCAAATACGACTGAGAAGCGAGCTTGAACTTCCGCCTGGCGAAGTACGAGGTGCCGAGGTTGCTGTGGATCGAGGCCGAATAGGGAGAGGCCTTCAGCGCCCGCTTGTATGCGCGGATGGCCTTGCCGTAGTTTCCCTGCGCGTGATGGACCGTGCCCAGGTTGTTGAGCGCCTGGCTATAGCTCTTGTCCACGCGCCAGGCACGCTCGTATTGCCGCCGGGCGTTGCCGAGCATGAGGAGCTGATGGTAGGAGATGCCGAGCTTGTTGATCAGCTTGGCCGAGTCCGGTTCGAGCCGGAGCGCCTCCTTGTAGGTATCGCCGGCCTCGCGATACATCTTGCGGGCCATGTAGATGTCGCCGCGCCGCTCTGGGCTGAGCTCCCTGGCCGCTGGGTTAATCTCGTCGCGCTCCTTGGTGCGGTCGATCAGTTGTGCCTGCCCGGAAGCGGCAAGCAAGACGACGCCTAGAGCCAGCGCCCCCGACCGCACTCTGTCCAACATTGCTTTACCGAAACTTTATTGAAGCACATCGGCGAAGGATTGCAAGGCAAAACTGGGGGAATTGGTCCAACCACCCCCTCAGGGGCATTCGAGTCGCTCCCACATCTCGCGCAGCTGGCTGAGCGAGAGCTGCTGCGCCCGCATTCTCGCGCATGGATCGGCATGCAAGCGCTCGGGCGGATAGCGCGCGGCCAGGTTGTTCTTCAGCGTCTTGCGGGGCTGCCGGAAGCAGGCACTCAAGAAGGCCAGCAGGCCTGCTGGCGGCGGCTCGCCGGCAACGTCAAAGCGCACGACGGCAGAGTGGACGGCTGGTGGCGGCTCGAATGCGTCCGGCGGAACCCGGAAGAGCTTCGCGGGACCGCTCTGCAACTGACAAAAGCAGCTCAGAAAGCCGAAAGAACGGCTGCCTCCCCTCGCCACCACGCGGTCCGCCACTTCTTCCTGCATCAGGAATGTCGCGGAGCGAAAATCATGCCGCGCGGCGAGCACCTTGCGCAGGATCGGGGAGGTGATGTAGTACGGCAGGTTCCCCACGACCACAGACCGACTCGGGGCTGACTCGGGCAGGATGTCCGGCAGACTCACTTGCAGGATGTCCGCCGTGATGACGGTAAGCCCTTGCGGGGCACCGCATCGTTGCGGCAACGCTTCGGCGAATCCAGAGTCCAGTTCGATTGCCAAGACGTGCCGGGCAATCCCGAGCAGGTGCCGGGTGAGTGCTCCCTTGCCCGGTCCGATCTCGACCACGGTGTCATCCGGCGCGACTGCGGCCGAGGCGATGCGGGCGAGCACGCCCTCGTCCTGCAGGAAGTGCTGGCCGAGCTTGGCCCCCCCTCGCATCGGTTCGAGTGTACCGAGACGCCAGTGACCTTCCGAGCCGCCAAAGGGCTCTGCTGTAGACTGGAGGTTAACGCGGGGCCTCCTATGTGCCGCCGCCGATAGGTGAAGTAGGCCTTGGAAAGCGAAGCTGACCAGAAGGATCCTTGCGCGCGTACTGTGACCGTCGAGATCCCTTGGGACGTGGTCGAAAAGGAGCGCAGAGACTACGTCAAGGGAGCCCAGCGGTCAGTGACCGTGCCGGGCTTTCGCAAGGGCCGGGCGCCGGAGCGTGTGCTGTACCGGTACTTCGAGAAGGAGATCTCGGTCGTCCTGACGGAGCGATTGGCGCCTGAATTTCTCAGCAAGAAGATCGGCGGCATGGACCAAAAGCTGGCCGCCGGTCCGTATATCACCGACTTTCGGTTCGTCGAGGGCAGGCCGTTCGAGGTCGATGCCGAATACGAAGTCTTCCCCCGCTTCGAGCTTGGGGAGTACAGGGACCTCAAGGTCGTCCACGACACGGAAGCCGTGACCGATGAGCGGGTCGACGCAGAACTTGAGCGCCTTCGGGAACATCACGCGTCTGTTCGGACTCTGGACCCGCGACCGGTCGAGGACAAAGACGTTGTGCGCGTCACGTTCAATTCGGCCGTGGACGGGCCGGATCTGCCGTTCTTCGGCCAAGAACTGACCTGCGATCTCGGCCGCGAGCAAAGCCCCGGCGGCCTGCCGTTCACGCGCGAACTCCCGGGACTCGAGCCCGGAGCGGAGACCGAGATTTCCTGCCAGTGCCCGGACGACTACCCGGACCCTGACATCGCTGGCAAGACCGTCGAGTGCAAGGCCACGGTGCATTCGATCCTCGAAGTGGATCTTCCCGAGCTTGACGACGAGTTCGCCAAGGATCTCAAAGGGAACCACGAGACTCTGGATGACTTGAAGGGTGCGATCCGCAAGGAGCTTGAGTCGCGCGCCGAGCTCGAAGCGCGCGCGGCCACCGAATTCGAGGTCATGAACAAGCTCGCCGCCTCGCATCAGATCGACGTGCCGAGGCAGCACCTACGGGAGCGGCTCCAACGCCTTGCCGAAAGGATGGAGGCCCGCGAAGGCGCCCCCGAGCAGCCGAGCCTGACGCCGCTCACGGTCGCGCAAGAGGCGATGGCCGTGTGCGCCGAGCAAGTGCTCGACCGCATCGCGGACGTTGAGGACATCGACCTCAGCCATCAAGAGATTCAAGACTTCGTCAACCGATGGGCGGAATCGGAGCAGCTGACTCCCGAACGCGCCCGGGAGAAGATGGAGGAGTCGGGCATTCTAGCCTCGATGTGCACTCGCGGACGTCGTTCCAAGGCGATGCAATTGGTCATCGACTCCGGGGCACCCTTCGAGGAGCCAGAGCCGCAGGATTCCGACAGGCCCGAAGGGCAGCCCAGTCCGGCCGCAGACCCTTCCGAGGACGAATAGGGAGCGCTCATGTCAGACGTTGTGGAACCGAGAGCGAATCTCGTCCCGATGGTGGTCGAGCAGACCAGCCGCGGCGAGCGCGCCTACGACATCTTCTCGCGCCTGCTGCGGGACAATATCATCTTCGTCGGGTATCCGATAGACGACGCCATCGCCAACCTGATCACGGCGCAGCTGCTGTTCTTGGAGGCCGAAAACCCCGAACGCGACATCTGGCTGTACATCAACTCTCCCGGCGGCTCGATCACCGCCGGCATGGCCATCTACGACACCATGCAGTTCGTCAAGCCCGACATCACCACGGTGTGCATCGGCCAGGCCGCATCCATGGCGGCGGTGTTGATGGCGGCCGGGGCGAAGGGCAAGCGCTTCGCCCTGCCCAACTCGCGCTTCCTGCTGCACCAGCCCTCTCTATCCGGACTGGCCGGCCAGGCTACCGACATCGACATCCACGCACGCGAGATCCTGCGCATGCGCAAGAGCCTCAATGCGTTGCTGGCCGGTCACACGGGCCAGGAGATCGAGCGGATCGAGCGGGACGTGGAGCGGGACTTCATCCTGGACGCCAAGCAGGCCAAGGAGTACGGCCTGGTTGACCAAATCATCGCCAAGAAGTAACGGCTAGACGCTTCCGGAACCGGCACTGCGGCCCCTGTCGGTCGCCATTTGCTGGTCTGGTACCCTACAGCGCATGAGGGTGTGGCAGGTCACGCACTATGGCGAGCCGGAAGAGATGGTTTTGGCGAAAGTTGATACGCCGGTCCCCTCAGCCGGGCAGGTTCGCATCCGCAACCATGCTTGCGGATTCAACTTCTTCGACCTTCTCCAGTGCCAGGGCAAGTACCAGTCTAGGCCGGAGTTTCCGTTCACGATCGGCGCCGAAGTGTCAGGCATCGTCGACGCTGTCGGCGATGGTGTCGAGCTCGTCAACGTCGGCGATCGCGTACTTTCCCTGCCCCGCGGCGGCGGCTTCGCAGAATGCACCGTCGTCGACGAATCGCGTGCGTACCCAATCCCTGACAGCATGTCATTCGAGCAGGCGGCGGCCATGCCAGTGGTTTTCCAGACTTCTCTGTTCGCCCTTGACTACCGCGCCAAGCTGCAGCCCGGCGAATGGCTCCTGGTACACGCCGGCGCCAGCGGCGTAGGCGTCGCGGCGATCCAGCTCGGCGTCGCTATGGGAGCGCGGATCATTGCCACGGCGGGCAGCGACGAGAAGCTTGAGTTCTGCAGGCAGCACGGCGCGGAACACGCGCTGGCATACCGCGACGACGGCTGGGTCGACCGAGTGAAGCAGATTGCCGGCAAGTTCGGAGCTGACGTGATCTACGATCCGGTCGGAGGGGACGTGTTCGACCTGTCCACCAAGGTCATCGCTCCGGGCGGTCGGTTGTTGGTGATCGGCTTCGCCAGCGGGCGCATTCCGTCGCTGGCCGCCAACCGTGCCCTGCTGAAGAACATGTCGCTGGTCGGCGTGTTCTGGGGGCGGCATTGCGACGAGCACCCCGGCTACATGAAATCGCTGCATGACCAGCTCTGCGACATGTTCCAAGCGGGCAAGATCGATCCCCCGGTGGGGGCAACCTATCCTCTGGAAGCGGTGCCACAAGGCATCCGAGATCTTGCCAACCGCAAGGTCAGCGGCAAGGCAATCGTCAAGATCGCCTAGCCTTGGACTCCTATTGGCCGAGGCTGATCGGCACCGGCACGAAGCAGAGCGCGAAGACAACCAGCAGCAGCGCGGCGATGCGCTGCCGGCCGCAGCCAATCGGCGCCGAATCGTCCATGGTGGGGAGGTGCCGAATGCCGGTGATTAACAACAGGACCAGCAACAGGGCGTAGGAGGCCCGTGTTGCAATGCTGATCGCTAGGAGCGCCAAGAAACAGGCAATCGCGACCTTGAAGCTGCGCTTTGCGAACACCGCATAGCAGATGTGGCCGCCATCGAGCTGCCCGACAGGTATCAGATTCAGCGCAGTGATGAAGAGCCCGACCCAGCCGGCGAAGGCGACGTCGTGCAGGACGAGCGTCAGGCCTTCTTCGGCGCTTCCGAACCAAGCCCATTCGAAGAACTGGAACAATAGCGGCTCGCCAAGCACCAAGCCCAAGGAGTCATCGATCGCCTGACGCGAGGAGAGCATCACACCAACCCACGAGATCGGGATTGCCAGTACCACGCCGGCGAGAGGCCCAGCCGCCGAAATATCGAACAGCGCCTTGCGATTGGGGATGAACGGAGACATGCGGATGACTGCGCCCATCGTGCCGAACAGGAAGGGTGCCGGCAGGAAGTACGGCAGCGTAGCCGGCACGCGGTAGTACCGGGCGGCCAGATAGTGCCCGAACTCGTGCGCCGTAAGTATCGCCAGCAAGCACGCCGAGTATGTCGGCGAAACGAAATAGCTGGTCGATGCGGCCGTGAGCAGGAACAGGGTCAAGCTGAGGAAGACCCGCTGCTTGGGCTGCACAAGGTTCGGCGGCCGCTCCGGCAAGCCCTCTTCGATCCATTGGTCCGGCCCGCTGCGCAGCGGCGCGATGCTTCCGCTAGGTCGCAGAGTGACGCCAAGATGGCGGTCGGAGCCTGATCTGTCGGGGCCGGATGGCGCGCCAGGCAGTTCTTCAGGCAAGCGCGACCCCGATCTAGGCTGCGGCCGAACTGCGCGCGTCTAGGATGCTCAGCCAGCCGTAGCGGTCTTCCTTTGCGCCTGACGTGATGCCCAAGAATTCGGACTGGATGTGTTCGGTGATCGGCCCGCGGCGCCCTGCGGCGACGTTGATCCTGTCCACTGAGCGAATAGGGGTCACCTCGGCCGCGGTGCCGGTGAAGAACAGTTCGTCGGCGATATACAGCCACTCGCGCGGAATCGCCTGCTCGCGCAGCGGGTAGTTGAGATCGGTGGCGATCTGGATGATCGAATCGCGCGTGATGCCCGGCAGCACGGAAGTGCCCAGCGGCGGCGTGTAGATCACGCCATCGCGGATCAGGAAGATGTTCTCCCCGCTTCCTTCAGAAACGTACCCGGCGGTGTCGAGAGCAATGCCCTCGGTATAACCGTGCTGGTTGGCCTCCATCAGGATCAGCTGGGAGTTCATGTAATTGGCGGCTACCTTGGCGATGGCCGGCAGCGTGTTCGGCGCGATCCGCGTCCACGAGGAGACGCACACGTCCACGCCCTGTTCGAGAGCCTCGGCGCCGAGGTAGCGGCCCCATTCCCAGCAGGCGATGTAGCACTCGATCGGATTGTTGAGCGAGCGCACGCCCACATCCCCGAAGCCGCGGAAGACCACCGGGCGAATGTAGCAAGAGGAAAGGCCGTTGACCTGCGTCACATCCTTGCAGGCCTGCGCGAATTCCTCGCTGGAGAAGCCCAAGTCCTCCATGCGATAGATCTTGGCCGAGTCGAACATGCGCCGCACGTGCTCGTCGAGCCGGAAGAGCGCCGGACCGTTCTTCGTGTCGTAGCACCGGATGCCCTCGAACACGCTAGTGCCGTAGTGCAGCGCGTGGGTCAGGACGTGGACTTTCGCATCGTCCCAGTCAATGAAAGTGCCGTTGTACCAGATCTTCGCCGTGGGCTTGATCATTTCCCCTCTCCACCAATGAACCCTGTCTTCTTAGTATGGCACTCCTCTCGACAGCGCGCCTGACGGCCTGCGGCCGCGGCTTGCCCCGCCCCAATTGCTTACACTAAGTCGCTCATGGGCCTCGTCTCGCCGCGAATCTTCCTCGTGGACACCTTCGGGCTGATCTTCCGCGCCTTCTATGGCCGCGCGCGGTCGTCCGTGGGCTCGCTGCGAACCTCTGCCGGCATGCCGACCGAGGCGATCTACGTGTTCAACAACATGCTCAAGGCCATGCTCGAAGTGCAGCAGCCGGAGTATGTCGTGGCGGTGTGGGAGGGACATGGCCCGACCTTCCGCGACAAGATCTTCCCCGAGTACAAGGCCAATCGCGATGCGATGCCCGAAGACCTCTCGCTGCAATTGCCGTATATCGAACGGATCCTGAAGGCGTGGAACGTGGCAGTGCTGTCGGAGGACGGCTACGAGGCCGACGACACAATCGCGCTGCTCACGCAGCAGGCGTCCGAGCAGGGCGTCGAAGTTGTGATCGTCTCGTCGGACAAGGATCTCATGCAACTGGTGGGGGAAGGCGTCTCGCAATGGAACCCGACCAAGGACATGCTCTACAAGCCGTCGGACGTACAAGAGTTCCTCGGCGTCAAGCCCGGCCAAGTGACGGACCTTCTGGCCCTGAAGGGCGATTCGGTGGACAACATCCCCGGCGCGCCAGGAATCGGAGACAAGGGCGCGCAGCAGTTGATCGCCGAGTACGGCGACATAGAAGGCATCATCAGCCACGCCGCCGAGGTGAAGCGCAAGACCTACCGCGAAAG
Source organism: Bryobacterales bacterium (assembly GCA_022824585.1). GTDB lineage: Bacteria > Acidobacteriota > Terriglobia > Bryobacterales > UBA6623 > VXMF01. The sequence goes on from JAJDZN010000118.1 coordinate 29,678, forward strand.
CCTGCAGAACCATGCGGATCAAGTCCGGCTCAGCAAGCGGTTGGCGACGCTGGACGCCTCCGGCAGCCTGAGGCTTGACCTCGAGTCCGTCCGGCTCAAGGCCGGGAACACCGACGAGTTGCTGAGCTGCTACCGCGAATTGGAGTTCAACACGCTGGCGAGCCAGCTTGAGAGCGGCACGGGCAGACCGGCTGCTGAGGTCGAGGCGCAGACTTTCGAATCGGCCGAGCACTTCGAACGCTGGCTGGCCGCCGAGAGCGGCCCGATCGCGGTGGCGGTGATGACCGACCAAGCGAGCGACCCGGCCGGGACTCCGCAGACCCGCATCGGTTTCGCCGCGAAAGCGGACGAAGCGTGGAACCTTCCGCCCGACCTGCTTCCGAGCGCCCGGGCCGCCGTCGAATCCGGGCAGCGTGATATTTGCGTTCACGACTGGAAGTCGGCGATCCATGCGCTCGACAAGCTAGAAGTCGGATTCCCGCGGGCGGCCGACGACACGATGCTGATGGCTTTCCTGGCCGACTCGAGCCGGACGAACTATGCGTTGAAGAAGTCTGTCGAGCGGCGTCTGGGAAGCCCTGGCAGTGACGATGCGGGTGTCGCAGCCAATCAAACGCTCGCCCTGCGCGACACCCTCCAAGGCGAAATCGACCGGATGGAGCTGCGCACGGTCTATGAAGAGATCGAACTGCCGCTGGCTCCGGTCCTGGCCTCGATGGAAGCGAAGGGCGTGATGCTGGACTCCGGGGCCCTGGCAGATTTCTCCGTGCAACTGGAGCGCCGAATAGACGAATTGAGCCGCGAGGTCATTGAGCTCGCCGGCCGAGACTTCAACATCGGCTCGCCCAAGCAATTGGGTGACATCCTGTACGTTGACCTCGGCCTGCCGCGGCCGCAGAAGCGCGGCAAGACCAAGGCCCCTTCGACCGCCTCGGACGTTCTCGAAGGCCTGAAGGACAAGCATGCGATCGTCGCCAAGATCTTGGACTGGCGTCAGCACACCAAGCTGAAGAGCACCTATGTCGATGCCCTGCCCCAGCTGGTCGCGGCCGACGGGCGCCTGCACACCACGTTCAACCCAACCGGATCCGCCACCGGCCGGCTGTCATCGCTCAACCCGAACCTTCAGAACATTCCCGCCCGGACCTCGCTCGGACGGGAGATCCGCAAGGCGCTGGTAGCCCCGCCGGGATGGCAGTTCGTTTCCGGGGACTACTCCCAAGTGGAGCTGCGCGTGATGGCGCACCTGTCGCGCGACCCCCGCTTGATCGCAGCCTTTGCCAGCGGCGAGGACTTGCACCAGAGCACGGCATCCGAGGTGCTCGGCATCCCGCCGATGCTAGTAGGCCCGGATGAGCGTGCCCGCGCCAAGGCGGTCAATTTCGGCATCATCTACGGTCTCAGCGCATTCGGCCTGGCCAGACAACTCAATATCCCTCAAGGAGATGCTCGCGACTACATCAAGCGCTACTTCGAACGCTACAGCGGGGTCAAGCAGTTCAAGGAAGACACCATCGAGCAAACCAAGCAGAGGGGGTTCAGCCGGACCCTGTTCGGGCGTCGCAGGCCCGTGCCGGACTTGGACAGCAAGAATCACGCCGCCCGCAGCATGGCCGAACGCATCGCGATCAACTCGCCCATCCAAGGCACTGCCGCCGACCTGATCAAAAAGGCGATGTTGGCCACTGACGCGGCACTGAAACAGGAGGGGCTGCGGGCACAGATGGTGCTACAGATCCATGACTCGCTGCTCGTTGAGACACCGGAAGAGGAAGTCGAAGCCGTCAGCGGTCTGCTGAAGGCCGAGATGGAAGCCGTGGCCAGCTTGGCCGTTCCTTTGGTGGTAGATATCAAGACCGGGCCGAACATGCGGGACCTTGAAGGCCCGTAGCTCGGTCCGCTCGCAATCGGCTACTTATAGGCTCGAGTGACCCATTCGGCCACCACGCAGGGCTTGGTCGCACCCTCGAGTTCCACGATCACGTTCCAGATGGTCTGAACGCCCCATGCATGCTCTTCGACGGCGTGCGGGGAGATATGTCCCCGGATCCTGCCGCCCGCCGGCACCGGGGCCGGAAAACGCACCCGGTTGAGGCCGTAGTTGATGCCGTGCTTGAAGTCACCCGCCACCTTGACGGTGCCCATCATGATCGGGGCCAGCATGGACAGGCTGAGGAAACCGTGCCCGATCGTTGTCTTGAAGGGCGACTCGGTCGCTGCGCGCTCGGCATCCACATGAATCCACTGGTGGTCTTCGGTAGTGTCCGCGAAGCTGTCGATCCGATCCTGCGTGATCTCGAACCAGTCGCTGACGGCGATTTCCTTGCCGATGTTCTCTTGGAGTTCCTCGACGGGTACTTGGCGTGCCATGGCGTCGATTGTATCCGATGGCACTTGGCCTGCCCGGACGGCTAGAGCTTGTTCACGACGTTGCCGCTGAGCATGTACAGCACCGAGACCGCCACCAAAATCGCACCATTGATGCCGAGCACGCTGCGAGCGCCGATCTTGTCGGCCGCCAAGCCGCAGCTGAGGTTGCTCAGCGGCATCACCCCACGGAAGGCGGTGTTGTAGACGCTCATGATCCGGCCGCGTAGCTCCTCCGAGAGATTGAGCTGGACCAACGAACTCACCAACGTGAAGACGCCGAGGATCGCGCCTCCGGAGAAGAACAGCAAGGGCATGCCAAGCCAGAGCGTGCTCGCCAGTGCGAATCCGATTGTTGCCAGGCCCAGTAACGCCTGCATAGTCAACGCTTTGTTTCCCTTTCTGGGAGCGTCGCCCAAACTCGCGACGAACAGAGCGCCGAGCACAGCGCCCACCGCCAGCACCGAGCCCATCAGGCCGAATCCACCAGCGTCAAGGCTGTACACGTCGCTGGCGAAAACAGGCAGCAACAGGTTGATCGGCACTCCGCAAAATGCTGAGACCACCGCGAGCGCCATCAGCGAGCGCAAGGCGAGGCTGGCGTGGATCGAACGGAATCCCTCCAGGAGGCTGCGGAGGATATTCTTGTGGCCGGCCTTGGGCGTGAACGGAATTCTCAGGGTTAGCAACGACCCAATGACCGCCAGAAAGCTCAGGCCATTGACTAGGAAGCACATAGCCGGACCGAGGAACTTGAATACCGCTCCGCCGATCGGCTTGCCGACTGTCCCCGCGAGGTTGAACTGGATCGAGATGAGCGCGATTGCATTGGACAGGTGCTTCTTCGGCACCAGAGATGGGATCAGGGCTTGATAGGCCGGGCCGCCGAATGCCTGGCCCAGTCCCGCCAAGAAGGCCGCAGCCAAGATGTGCCAAACCTCGACGCTATCCGCAAAGAACAGCGCCGCGAGAGCAAACGAGGCGGTCATCTGCAGGATCTGCGAACAGATCAGGAGGTAGCGCCTGTCCATGCGGTCGGCCAGCACCCCCCCCAGCACGGAGAACAGCAAGATCGGCAGGCCGTTCAGGAAGGCTGTCAGGCCGAGCAGGCTCTCGGATCCGGTTTGCTCGTAGATGTACCAGCTCTCGGCGACGTTAGCGACGAAGTAGCCCGTGGTCGAGGTGAACGCCCCGAACCACAGCCAGCGGAAGTTGCGGTACCGGAACGAGCGAAACGTGCGGGCCGGCAGCCCGCGCGCTCGCTTTCGACGGGATGAGTCCATTGGCTGGCCCGGCGACCCGCCCCGAGCGGGCACGGCCGCCGGCCGCCGACACATTATCTTGGCACACAATCCGTCCGAGATCGCCGCAGGCCAAGATTTGCGAGGCCAGATCGACGTCGGATCGATCCTCGGAGCGCACCCGCCCAGCCTCGGGGGTAGGTCGCGACACGCTGCTACACTTACACGAAACCGCTGCAGGGCCAGCTAGCGCTCTCTCCGCGCGGAATACCGACCCCCGTAGATCTCTTCACCATGGACTCATCTCAGTCCCCCAGCCAAGCCAAACACCCGCGGGGGCTGTATGTCCTCTTCGCGTCCGAGGCATGGGAGCGATTCAGCTTCTATTCCATGCTTTCGCTCTTCACGCTTTACCTTAGGGATGATGTAGAAGGATTTGGCTGGACAGAGATTGAGGCGATCAGTCTCTACTCTTGGTATCTGACGTTTGTCTACGCCAGCCCGTTCATCGGAGGCCTGCTGGCAGATCGCTACCTAGGCTACCTCCGCACCACGTTGATCGGCGCCGTCTTCTTCGTCGCCGGACACCTGCTGCTGTCTTTCCATTCGATCACGATCGTCTACGTCGCACTGGTCTGCTTGGTCATCGGCAACGGGCTGTTCAAGCCCAATGTGTCGACGATGGTGGGAAACCTGTACCCGGACGGCAGCCCCCTCAAGGACCGGGCGTTCATCATCTTCTACTTCGGAATCAACGTCGGGGCGTTCGTCGCACCCGTCACGATGGAGTTCATAAAGCGGCAAGCAGGCTATCACCCTGCCTTCGCAGTCGCGGGTGTCGGCATGGTTGTTTCGCTGGCGACCCTGTACTTGCTTCGGCGGCATGTCGAGATGGTCGATGCCCCGGTCGCACCCCCGGCCGGCGGTCAGGTCGAGGCGGCCGAACTCGCGAAGGTGCCCGAGTCGCGCCGCATCATCGCGTTGCTGGTGATTTTCCTCATCGTGATCGTCTTCTGGATGGCGTTCCATCAGAGCGGCTCCACCCTGACATATTTCGCGAACGACAACACCCGCGGGAACTTTTCCGGCACGATCTTTAACGCGATCAACCCGCTCTGGATCCTCATTCTTTCCTTCCCCTTGGTGAAGTTCTGGGGCTGGCTGAACAAGCGTGGCAAGGAGCCGTCGACCCCGGCCAAGATGTCGATCGGCATGCTCTTGACGGGACTGTCCTACTTCGTGCTCTATACCGCGGCAACTGTCGGCGAGGCGTCCGTGACCGGAACCGATATATACGCCTACGAGGTGTCACCGATCTGGCTGATTTCGTCGTACGGAGTGGTCACGCTCGGAGAGTTGCTACTGTCTCCGATGGGTCTCTCGCTGGTGTCCAAGGTTGCGCCGTTCCGACTCCGGGGGATGATGATGGGCGGCTGGTTCGTGGCCACGGCAGTGGGCAACAAGCTCACGGCGATTGGCGTGTACTGGACACGCTGGCCGCACTCGGTGTTCTTCGCGGTCCTCGGCATCATGTGCTTCGCGGTCGGAGCCCTTCTGGCCGGGCTGCTGAAGCCCCTAAAGAAGGCGATGCCCGGAGTTTGACGGGCCGTATTCCTTTACTACGGCGAGGCGCTGTGCCGATTAGCCGTTGGGGCCACTTACCGGTCTAGAGCCGTTCTCGGTGGATGGGCTCTGCATACTTCTGCACCGCAGACCAATGCTTGGATGAGCCCAGTGCCGAAGTCTCCGATGGGTAGCGGCATTGCGGCGGCACCGGGAGTATAGACGTAGGCCTTCGCTGACGTCGGCACAGTGACGAGAGCTCCCGTCCAAGCCCATGTTCCAGACCTCCCGTTTCGGTAAGTGCAGGCCCAAGATCGAGCTGGGTCTAGCGCGGAAGCAGAGGGTAGATGAGATCCCTGCTGACCCTGAGGACTTGCGCTTGCGCGCAAGCAGGCTTACGGGGCTATAAACGGTGTCAGCCGTTTCTCCTCTTGCGCGATTTCGCAGATTGGCGGGTGTACTCTACAAGCTCACTGTGGGACATCCCGATTGTTCGTGCTACGGACTTGACAATATCTTCTTTGAGGTCGTTCCTCATCGGGATCACTACTGCCCGCAGCGCCCCCTCTTTGACCATAATGTAGTGACTTCCTCGATGTCGTTCGAACCGGAATCCTCTAGCTTCGGCTAATGTCTTGATTTCGCTCCACTTAAACGGTCGCATACTGATATTGGCTGTCCCCTATGACCATAGATGAGATAAACCCTTCCACAAATTGATTCCCTTTGGCCGCGCGGAACTCGATTGGCTTGCTGTTGTCTATACTTGGTGCCTCGGCAGGAAGCGTTTGAACGACGTTGTCTGCATTCTCCGGAGCCAGGCCAGTCTCAGAACGCTTGAAGCCACACTCTTGCAGTGCTTCGTGAAGAACTCCCCGGCTAATGCAGGACTCGAACCAGAGACTGACTGCTTCGCTAAGGCCGGAGAGGGCTCCGGTCTTGGTATCAGACTGCGTGGCGACGTCGATGGCCGGGCATACAGCTATCCAAGCCCGCCCGTCTCGTCGGTACTTGATGAACAGTTTGATCTTGACATCCATGTGCCGTGGTGCCTGGCTACCGACCGGTTATGTCCCGAAATATTCGGACCGGGGTTGTGTTACGCATGATTGTTGACTATTCCTTCCGTAGCAGCTGGGTGATGCACATTTGCTACGCCCAGCATAGGGCTCATTTATGACCACTGTCAAGGTAATTCCCATCGATCCAACGGTTGCTTGCACCCGGGAGGCTGGGCCTAGGCTGAGCGCGGGCATGGCAGGGCGCAGGTACCGCAGGGGCATCTCGCTGGTCGACCTAATGCGGACGTTCCCGGACGAAATAGGTCCGGCCGGACTGCTCACCTCCGCCTCTGGGCTACTTTTCTTGAGTTAGAAACGACGGCTGCGAATCCGATTCCAGCCTCTACACTAAAATGGCTGCACTTTGGCCCGACGCGTGGACTTACGCTCACTTCCGTAGCGGCCAGATCCTGACAATCGGCAGGATTCGTTGGTTCCCTTCTCAGTGTTGTTCGCTCCATCGTCTCAGCCGAAGGGATCAGAGGCACTGACGTTGGCGAAATCTGCATGCAGAGGGGGCGCGGTGACTTGGGTTCCGGCCGCCAAATTCCTCAGGGTTCCAAATGGCCGCAAGTGCCTAGATTCATTCAGGAGAACAGTCCAATGGAATATGCTCGCATCGGCATCACAGCCTTGATCGTCGGGATGGCATTCACGTTCGCATCTTGCACGGAACCGACCGCGGACGGCCCAATTCCGCGCCACGACGCCAGGACGTTCTTCGAGACCACCGCGATCGCCGGCAATTCCTTCTCACACGACGAGGAGCGAATCTTGATCTCGACCGATGCCACCGGAGTCTTCAACGCCTACAGCCAGCCGTTTGACGGGGGGCCTCCCCAACAGCTGACCGATTCGGAGAGCGACTCGATATTTGCTCTCAGCTGGTTTCCGAACGATGACCGGTTTCTCTATACGGCCGATCAGGGCGGAAACGAACTGAATCACGTTTTCGTGCGCGAGACCGACGGCTCTGTCCGGGATCTGACCCCCGGCGATGAGCTAAAGGCGATCTTTGGCGGTTGGAGCGGTGATCGGAATTCATTCTGGGTCCTTACTAACGAGCGTGACCCTCGCTATTTCGACCTGTACCGGTACGGGGTCGACAGCTATGAGCGAGAGCTCGTCATGAAAATCGGGATAGGGGGAAGCCTCGCGGCTCCACCCCTCCCACACCACCGTACATACGGGTCCGTATACGGCGGTTCGAACGGTTCCTCTGTTATCGAACATAGAGGCGTGGCAGGCCCAGTTTGGCGAAGTAGGCGTTCGGT
>JAJDZN010000311.1 GCA_022824585.1 Bryobacterales bacterium
TTCGCGACCTGAAGCGACATGACCTCGAGGAAGTGGCGTCCGCAGCCGTCTACGCCGAATTCGAGGCCGGCGCGACAGTCTTCAGCGTTGGCGATCCCTCCGACTTCCTCTATGTGGTCGCGGAAGGGGAGGTGTCGGCCACGGATCCGGCGCTCCCAAGTGATCCGCCTTCGGTGCATCGCGCTGGAGGGACACCCGGGCAGCATGCCTTCATCACCGGCTCCCCTCACACCAGGCATGCGGTCGCGACCCGGGACTCGCAGATCTGGATGCTGCCGCGAGAGGAGTTTCAGCGGGCCTTGGCGATCTCGGCGCCGCTCGCCTCCGCCGCCATGAAGCTCGTTTCCGACGATTCCGTCACCCGCTATCTGAAGGAGCGCCAGAGGCTCACCGCCGAGCAAGTCGCTCGCTGGCGCGAGAGCGCGCTGGCCGGCATCACTGCGGGCGTGCTGCCGAATGCCGTCACCATCGAGCGCGATCGCGACGAGTTCGTCCGCACGTCCGCCGGACTCCGCAGTCTTCCGATCTTCCGCGGGCTGTCACCGGCGGACTTGAGCGCCATCGCCGACCGGCTGTTCAGTGTCCGCTATGAACGGGGCGAGACAATTTACCGCCACGGCGAGCTGGCGGATCGCCTGTACATCGTGGCGGGCGGGCAGGTGGCCTTGATTCCCCCTGCGGGCCGGGATCTCCGGCGCCTGACCGCGGAACCGGGTGAAGCGCTCGGCGGAAGATCGTTCATCACCAATGCCCGCCGCTTTTACAGTTCCATCGCGATCAATCCCACGGAGCTTTGGGTGCTCCGCAAGTCCGACTTCGACGCATTGATGCGGAGCTATCCAGCCATTCACGAGAAGGTCAGGGACTACCTAGCAGGCGGGGAGAACAAGGACTACTTGACGGACGTGCATGGGTTTGCCGCGCGGGAAGTGCAGCGCTGGATCAGTCGAGCCACGCGCAGCGTCGACAGCGGTCGTCTCATGCCGTCGGTCTCGGACATGGCCGTAAATGCCAATCTCCACAAGGGCGCGCCCCTCGCCATCTGGCTGGGCATCTTGCTGGACGGCATTCCCGAATCCGCGGTCATCGGTAGTTCCCTCATTCACGGTCCCGTCAGTGCTTCCCTGATTGCCGGTCTGTTCCTGTCCAACTACCCCGAGGCGTTGTCGAGTTCGGTCGGCATGCAGCAGCAAGGGATGAGCTTTGCGAGGGTCCTGTTCATGTGGACCTCGCTCATGGTGCTGACCGGCATCGGGGCGGCACTCGGCAGCATATTCTTCGTCGGGGCCGATCCGCACGCCTTCGGCCTAGTGCAAGGAATCGCAGCCGGAGCGATGTTGACCATGATTGCGCAGACGATGGTGCCCGACGCCTATCTCAAGGCGGGCCCGGTGATCGGCATTTCGACACTGATGGGTTTTCTCGCTGCGATCTTCTTCACGACCTTGGAGTAGCCGGGCCTGCGGAGCAATTCCCCGCGGGCTCGGGACGCTCCAGCAGAGGGAGCGAAGCAACCGTCCGGGAGGCCGTGGACGGCACTTACGGTCTCTCGGTATCCGGCAAGCGCCCAGTAACCTGCGGCTGCGAGCCGAACATGCCGTGCGCAGTTGAGCGCACGGGCGCTTACGCGGCGGCCTTCAGGCCGGAGGCCACGTCTTTTTCCTGCTGGCCCTCTAATTCGGCCAAGCCGGGCGCGTACACCGCTTTGGCGATGCGAAGCTTTTCGAGCAGGCGGATCTGCCAGTAGGTCAGATCCAATTCGTACCAAGCCACTCCGTGCCGCGCCGAGACTGGGTTGGCATGGTGGTTGTTGTGCCAGCCCTCGCCGAACGAGATCAGCGCGACCCACCATAGGTTGCGCGAATCGTCGGTGGTGCGGAATCGCCGCCCGCCCCACATGTGCGTGGCCGAGTTGACCAGCCAGGTCGCGTGCAAGCCGGCGACCACTCGCAGCGGAATGGCCCACAGCATCATCCCGACGCCGCCGACCAGCAAGATCACAACTCCGAGGACTGTCAGCGGAACCCAGTGCCAAGCGCTGAGGATCCGGTAGAACCGATCCTTGCCCAAATCAGGCGCATACTTGTCCGCCAGGGTCGTGCTGGAATGCATCGTCTCGCCGAACAGGATCCAGCCCATGTGCGCCCAGAATCCGCCGTGCCGCGGAGTGTGGGGATCGTGATCCGTGTCCGAGTGCTGGTGGTGGCAGCGGTGCGCTGCGACCCAGTAGATCGGACCGCCCTCCAGCGCCAGCGTGCCGCAGACCGCTAGGAAGTACTCCAATGGCTTGGGAACCTTGTAGCCGCGATGCGTGTGCAGGCGGTGGTAGCCCATCCCGATGCCCCAGCTCATCGACACCCAATACAAGGCAAGCGCCACGGCCAAGTTCGTCCAAGTAAAGAAGAACGGCGCAGCGAGCGCGCCAAGGTGGAAGAGACCCAAGGCAATCGTAGTGCCCGTGTTCAGCTTCGACCGGTCGCCGAATTCCAATGCAGGTGTCTGCGGGGTATCGTTCACGTAGCTCTGGCCTCCAACGCTCGCCGACGGAAACTTCAGGCGCGACGAAGCGGCAGCCGCCGCATCGGGATGCAACCTAAGAATGTCCAAGATACCAGCGCGGCAATTCGCCTTCTGTAATAGTTGGGTAACAATGCCGCGCCAAGGCGTGGGGCTCAGCGCAGCAGCGCCTTGCCGAGAGCGGTGTTGCCGGCCCGGTCACGCACTCGCAGCACAACCAAGTGCTCGCCCGGATCCAAGTCCCCCAGCCGCAGCGTGAAGGTCTCGGTGCGAGCATCCAGGATCCCGTCGTCGGACAGAACGGGCTTCCATTCGCCAGCATCCACCGAGTATTCGGCGACTCGAATGGCGGAAGCTGCGTCGCTGGCCTGAAAGCGCGGCTCGCCGCCAGCGCCGGAAGCCAGCGCCGTGACGCTCGGAGGCGTCTGGTCCACCAGCACCAAGCTGCTGATCCTGTCGGCGCTCAGCGACCGCTCGGCGGGATTGACCAAGCCATCGTCCACGCGCACGCGAAACTCGTAGCGGCCGTCGGCTAGCGCATCGCTGTCAATCGAGAGCTTCGGTCCCGGCAGATCCTTGCGGATGGTCTTCCAGACCGTCTCCCCCTCGCCGCGGAATGACACCTCGGCACGGAGCTTGTCCCCGTCGGGGTCTTGAGCGCTCCAGATCACGGCCAGCTTGCGCACAGCCCCCGCGCCGGCCTGTTGGGGCGTGGGCGTGGGAGGAGACGACTCGCCAGAAGCGGAGACGGTAATGCTGTAGCTGCTGTTGGCGCTTGAGGACTGGCTGTCGGACGCCGAATCCGCCTCGACAGTCTCAGGCACCACGTTGACCGAGCGCACGACCGGGGCGGAGTTCTGCGGCAGGTAGTGCACGCGCACCGATCTCAATCTCGCCTCGCCCCGCAACGTCGCCTGCCACTGCAAGAACCTAGCCGGCGGAGACGATACCGCAGAACCCTCGCTGTCGGCCAGCGGCTCGGACCACGGGCTCCATCCCGGCCCCGGCCGGTGCATGTTCCCGCTGCGGGTTCGAATCTCCAGCTGCGAGCCGTCCGGCACACTGGCGCGCCAAGAGAGCTGTCCCCAGGACGAGACCCCGCCGGTGTCGCGCGGCGCCGTCTCGTAGACCCCGCTCGCGGCCGGCTGGGGGTTCAGCCGGTAAAGCGCGCCGCCATGGGCGGATCCGGCAAGCATTCCGTCGCTGCCGCCCATCAGCACCGTCATTTGGGACTTGCCGGTCTGTGAAACCAAGCTCAGCTGCCGGTCCGATCCAGTGCGGTAGATGCGCCCTCCTCGATCGGTCGCGAACAGCACGCCCGCATCGCTGGAAGCGCCCAGCGACATGCCCAAGAGCTGCTCTTCGTTGGAGGTCCACAGCTTTTCCACGGCCCGTCCGTCGACGATCTTCATCAGCGCCGAGCGCTCTCCGGCGTAGACCACTTGAGGCTGCGCATAGCTGACGACCGACGAAACCCCTTGGACGGCAACCGCGGCACCTGCCGGCGCGATCGTGGCGGTACCCGCAACAGGGGCCTGCTGGGCGGGTATGGCCTGCAAGATGCGATCCATGCCGCCTCCCATCGCGGCAAAGAAGATCGCGCCATCGTCGTCGACCGCGATGGCCTTCACTTCCGGCAGATCCGAATCGTGCAGCGCGAACGCCTTGCCTTCGGGCGAGACGCGGTAGAGAATTCCGTCGGGGTCGGTGCCGACGAGCACGTTGCCCGCGGCATCGACCGCAAGGCTCATCACGTGGCGCTGGCCGGACTCGAACCAAGCCTGACCCGTGCCGTCTTGCGTTACGCGATAGACCTTGCCGCCGGCACCCGTGCCCACGTGGAGGCGACCCTGCGCGTCAAATGCAAGCGACCAGATGTACTCCTCGCCGGGATCGAAGAACTCGCTGGCGGCCCCGTCCGGAGTAACCTTGTACACCTTGCCGTTGGGAGAGGTGCCGACGTACAGGACTCCGTCCGCTCCGACCGCGAGGGCAAACACCTCGATCTCCGGAGCCTTCCACAGCAGTTGCCCGGAACCGCCCGGCGCGACTCGAAATACCGCGCCCTGATGGCCGGTCCCGTAGTACACGCTGCCGTCCGGCGAGCGCGCCACCGACCAGACCACGGCCTGTTCAGACTCATGCACGACATCGAGCGACGGGGCCACGCGCACGACACCCTCGCGCTCCAAGGCGATGTTCGTGAACGTGCCCGCCAGGTACTGCCCGTAGGTCGACAGCTCCCAACTCTGCGGGGCCGCGCCGGAGACCACGCCGGCTTGCAGTGCGAACAGCAATGGAAAGGCGAGCCAGCGCATCCTAGGTTCCGTCAGCTGCCCGTGACCACGAACTGGAGGCTGAGGCGCCCTCGGACCACGCCCCCGAATCCTTCGATCTTTCTGTCTTCGATCGTGGTGGAGAGTGCATCGAGGGCGCCCGCTGCCCGACCTGAGGTAGTCGCCAGGACCGCTCGCAGCGAAGCCGGGGGGGAATTCAAGTGGTCGGAGTGCAGCCACAACGAGCGCTTGCGCCGCCACACTCGCAAATACGCTTGGTCGCTGCCGCGGAGGCTGTTCAGGAATCGAATCGTGGACGCGGCGTCGCGCACTTTGCGGCCCGCGAACAGCCCGCGCCACATTTGCAGGTTCGCCGTGAACCCATCACCTATGGTGACCTGCACCGGGCCAGCGGAGAGCGAGGCCGGGACATCGTACGAGACGGTGCGCGTCTGCTCGCTGCCATCGGGCTGCTTGGCGGCGATGCGAATCTCTACCGTCTCGCCCGGCCTGACCTGTTCGTGCGAAAGCCAGCCCCTCACCAAGTCGGTATAGCGGTCGGCAGGCTCGGCCTCGATCTCTAGGTCGATCGAGTCGATCTCAAGCCCGGCGTGACCCGTCTCCATCAGGTACGCCAGGGGAACGGCCGTGGACAGCGCAGCCACCTGGCCCACGCCACCGCTGCCCGTGTATATGTCGTCGAGCACCAAGCGCGGAAGCCCGTGCTTGAACTCCACCCCGCCGCGGACTCGCACCGTCAGAGGCCCGAGCATACGCTCGCTGGCGCTGATCGAAGAGAACAGTGCGAGCTGCAACAGGAAGGGCGTCAGCTGAGCGTCGCGGACGAGCTCCATGGAGTAGTCCGCGGACTGCCCGCCAGACTGCCGCAACCGGATCGTGCAGGGCACCATGGACGGACCGGGCCCGAGCTCGCCCGCGATGCCCGCCTCGCGGTCCAGCGTGACCTTGCCGATCAGCGGCCCGGTGCCGCTGAGCTTGAACGATGAGTTCAGGTTCGGCACCAGCGCCATGACGGCAGCCCGCATCATCGGCATCTCGGTGGTGCCGGCGGAAAGAAACCGGTGGCCGAGGGCGAACACGGTGTCACCCTCTACATGGGTGACAGTCCCGGAAGCCGAGAAGTCCAGATCGCCGCGAATGAGCCCGACGCTGATCATCGAACCGGGCACCAACGGCTGCCCGGCCTCGACGTCCACAGCTCCCCCGGCACCCTGCATCGGCTGCAAGCCGAGCCGTCGGAATTCGTCCCGAAACACATCCAAGGTGCGCTCCGCGAACCCCCCGAGCGCCACCGGAGTGGCAATCGGCTGGAGTCGCCGGGAGCGCTCGCCAGGCTCTTCCGGCCGGCGACTCGGAAGCCCCGCCACTTCGCGCCATGCCTCCAACGGCGTGGCCGCGGCCTGACTCTGCGACCGGACACCGCGGACCATCTCGCCGATCGGTCGAATTCCGGCCAGCGGCTCGGTCTGGAACGGGTACATGAAAGCCACCGCACCCGCCAAGCGCCCGTCGATATAGACCGGACTGCCGCTCATACCGGCCAGCACGCCCGTATCGGCGAGCGGGCCGCCGTCGAGGCGCGCGAAGATCACCGATGTCTTCGGGCCCGAGAAGTTCTTCAGCACGCCGAGGATCTCGACGTCAAACTCCTCGACCTCGGTGCCCGAGAAGACGGTGCGGCCGACGCCCCGCTGGCCGGCCTGCACCTGCTCGATCGGGAAGAAGTCTTGGCCTGGGAGCACGCCCGCGAGCAATAGCACCAGCGTGGGAAGGCGGTACAAGTGCCTATTTTATGCCTATTGGGAGAGGGATGGGCCTGAGTAAGGACGCCGCGGGACTTTTTGATATTCGACGCCCTCACGAGTCCCTGAGCTCAGGCCTGTGCGCGCAATTGACGAGCTGACTGCGGATACAGAGGGCTTATGCGCGATAGCAGGCGTCACAGTAGTGCCGCAGGGCGAGCACGGTCACCTGATCGCCGTCGTGCCGGTACAGAGCAACGTAGCCGCTGTCGCCGAATGCGATCAACAGCTTCCGATACTGCGGCATTTCCTCGGCAGGCCTGCCGAGCCCGGGGTGCTGCCCGAGGCCCCTCACTGCTTCAGTGATGAGAGCTGGGGCGCGGCGCACCCTTGGGCTGCATGAACGCGTACAGGCGCTGCAAGTCGCGCACCGCGGCTGAGGCGAAGCTCACTCGTGGCACACCGGGGCCGCCGTCTCGGATTCCCCGCCCCAAGTCGCGATCCACTCTAGAACCTCCTCAGCGCCGGCCTGCAGACCAGTCTGTCGATGTTCCTGCCAAGCGTCACGCGCCTGCTGCAGGAATGCGTCACGTGCCTCTTCCCGCGCTACGTACTGACTGACCGCGTCACGCGTGAGCCAGTCTGGGGTGCGCTGCCGCCTTTCTGCGAGGCGCTTCATGCGCTCGCGCATTTCGGGGTCAATATTCACGGCTTCGGAAACTGCCTGGAAACCACGGCTGTCCCTCCCAGTGTTGCTTGGGATTACTTTTGGGGATCATATACGAGATGACCCAATGCGCGGCGCTAGTCAGCGCTTGCGCTCGGGCTTGACGTGGCGGATCTTCGCGGGGCGCACAACCGCGGCCGTCAACTCCTCGAACGTGGCATCCACGCCCAGGTCTTCGGCCAGCTCGGCAGCGCCCGGCCGTTAGCTTTGTTCATGGTGTGTCCTCTTCTCGGATGGATAGCGCGCTGGATAGCTTGTTGGGACCTGGCGCTCGGGATCATGGTCAGTTGGGCTCATTGCATAGCGCCGATGGGTTCATGATGCGTGGGGATCGCTTTGCGCATCTTGGTTTTGATAGCCGCGTATTCAGGATCATTCGCGAGGTTGTGCCATTCCCACTTGTCGACTTGGTGGTCGTACAGTTCTTCCGAGCCATCCTCGTACACGATATATCGATACCGTTCGGAGCGAACGCCGTAATTCTTGAAGCCAAAGGTAGTCAAAGAGACTTTGTCCCAGGCGGCGTCAGGGTCTTTCATCAAGACAGAGAGGTCGTTCCCTTCCAGCTGTCCCTCAGGCGGATCGATTGCAGTCAGTGAGGCCAAGGTCGGATAAATATCCAGCAGGTTCGCCGGCTTGGCCGTGGTCGAGCCAGGCGTGGTCACGCCCGGCGCCACCCATATCATATTGACCCGCGTGGCCCTTTCCCAGAGGGAATATTTTGCCCAACGTTCTTTTTCACCCAGCTGAAAGCCATGGTCGCTCCACAACACAATAATCGTATTGTCGGCGTACTGTGACTTCTCGAGCGCCCCGACCATCTGACCAATCAGCTCATCGGTCATGGCACTGGACGCCAGGTACGCCTGAATGGCGTGCTTCCACTGACCCGCAGCCCTGATCGCCTTGGCCCACGCGATATGCCGCTGCTTTGAGCTCGCTGCAGGCACATCTTCCAAGTCATCTTCCAGGTAGCCCTCCGGGATCTCTATCTCATCCAGAGGGAATCGATCGAAATATTCCTGAAGTGCGTAGTTGGGCAGAT
Source organism: Bryobacterales bacterium (assembly GCA_022824585.1). Lineage (GTDB taxonomy): Bacteria > Acidobacteriota > Terriglobia > Bryobacterales > UBA6623 > VXMF01. The sequence goes on from JAJDZN010000311.1 coordinate 8,329, forward strand.
GTGGTTGGAAGATGCCGGCGCCTACAAAAAAGGGTTCTTTCAGCTCGCCTCCCAGCAATGTCTCTGCCGCCCATTTCGCAGTTTTCCCATCGTTGACATCCTCCAGGGTGACATCGGGAGCATAGGGGCCCCAGTCGGCGTATCTTGCGACTCCCTTCGTCATCCCATTGAGAGGTCTCGGAGATGCGAATCTGTCTATAAACGGGAATAGGTCCTGCGTCTTACTCGGGTAATAGTCATCAAAGCCCCGACCCTGTACTTCATTCTTAAAATGAGCGCCGTGAAACAACTTGCCGGAGCCGGCTACATAGTAGCCATTCTGTTGCAACAACTCAGTCAAGAGCACCGAGCGATTCAGGATGGGGTTTTTTGTGAACGAATTTTGATTCACGTAATTACCCGACGTCGAAGGGCGCATCCCAGTCATAAGGGCAGACCTCGAAGGACCGCAAGCTGGAGCCGCGCAGTGCGCATTGGTGAACACCATGCCCTTGGAAGCCAGTTTGTCCATGTGCGGCGTCCGGGCTTGAGGGTTGCCCTCAAGGGCGCCCGTCCAGTCATTCAAATCATCGATCGCGATGAAGAGGACATTGGGTCGGTCGGCCTGTCCTTGAACCGCATCGGGAGACGAGAGCAGAGCGAGGACCAGCGCGGCTAAGGCGACCATCGCGGCCCCCCTGTGAAACTTCACTGCAAGTTTCCCCACGATCGTTCCCTTCCCTATGCCGTGAATCGCTTGAACAAGTTCTCCGTCATGCGCTGCACGCGCGAATCCACACCTTGCGGCTGAGCGGCCCTGTGGGCGGGAAGCACGTGGCCTGGGGGCGATGACAAACCTTGCGCCCACCAGATGGTCCCGGCGTTGAAGACGACGTTGCCTTTGGGGCCGTCGTAGATCGTTGCTTCATGAGGCGTTCCGGGCGCTCTGCCGGATTTCGTCTCACCATGAGTCAGGACTTCCATGCCGGGCAGGTCGAGGAGAGGATAGCCGTGCCACTCCCAGCCCACGAGGCCTTTGATTGCGTCGCCTTCCTTCATGCCCGTGCCTTCACACAGCCAGTGATCGGGCTTGGTGCAAACCCAGTCGCCGCCGCCGACGCCGCCGGTCCGTCCACCCATGAGCAGCGCCCCGTCCGGTCCCGGTTGGTTGTTGAATTCAAAGCCTCGTCGCTTGTAGAACATCTGGGCGAGTTTCTCGCCAAGAAAATGGCTTTCCCGTCGAATCACCCGACAGGACTGGCCCTCCGCGGAGGGCAGCAAGGGCACGACGCCCCACACCGAATTGCCGCTTAGGAACGCGAGATTGACCCCGGCATCGCGGGCCGCGCTGACGTTGGCGTACATCTCGCGCGTCCAATACTCGTCATGCCCCACTGAGATGAAGCCCTTTGCCCGCTGTAGTCCCGGCCCATCCGTATGCGTGTCGACGTTTGATATGTACGACACGTCGTAGCCATGCTGCTCGATCCAACAGGAAAGAGGGAATTCCCAAAGAAGAAATTCGCTCGAACCCACCGAAGAGGGTCTGTCGATCAGGTGATCCTGGCAGTACTGCGAGTAGGGACGGTCAAAGCTCACCCACCCGGTGTCGCTGGGATCGGTGCTCCACTTTTTCCTTTTCTTGTATCCGGTGTAGCCATTCTTGTCGTTGTGATAAAGAGAGAACTCGTTATTCGGCCAGCTGTTGTAGGCGGCCCAAGTCATGTCGCTGCATTGGAAGAGCAGGTCGCAGGCACGGTCGTCTCGCACGATGAAGATGACGTAGCTCTGTAGGCCCTGTTTCTTGGCAGTGAGCTTGCCGAGGTAGACGCCGCTCAACCAGTCGTCTGGAATCTCGAATTCTACTGACGGCTCCCACTTGCATTCGCGCAGGCGGTCGGCGCCGATCGACGGATCGGGTTGAGTCTTGCCTTGCAATGAACGGAACCGCTTCATGCTCCGCCCGCCGTCTCCCCCGTAGTAACCGGTCCGGAAAATTTCCAAATCGAATTCCGACACGGGGTTCGTGCTCACCATCACTTTCAATGTGTCGCCGGTGCGAACGCTCGTCTCGGAGCAGTAGCCCTCGATCGCGGGAGAACGCCACAAAGAGTCCGGCTCGACGTGGGTGATGTTTGTCTTGGTGAGCATCCAGTCCCGCGTACCGGGCTTGGCGTTCTCCTGGCGAATGAGATCCGATGCGGCTCGGGCGGCGTTCGGGCCGCGCCCGAGTGCAGACAATCCCAATCCCGCCGCTGCAACGCCTTTGATGACGTCGCGACGAGGGAGCCCGCGCGGTTGATCGCTTGGCTGTTTCCGCATCCTTGTTTTCGTTCCAGACTCCTTTCGGGAGCAAACTGGCTCAGGCCTTTTGACCAACAATGCGCCTAAACAGGTTGTGGGTGATTCGCTGCACTCGCTCGTCTACCCCTTGTTGCGTCACCCCGTGTCTCACGGGAGTGGCGTGACCCGGCGGGCTCGACAGACCGTTGGCCCACCAGATGGTCGCGGCATTGAAGATGATGTTGCCCTTGGGTCCGTCGTAAATCGTAGCGGTGTAGTGGCCCGGCTGCTTTCCATTGATTCGCGTCTCGCCTTCGGCAACGATCTGCATGCCGGGCAGGTCCATCATCGGGGCGCCGTGCCACTCCCAGCCGATTAGGCCTTTGACCGAATCCCCCTTCTTCATCCCGGTCCCCTCAAACAGCCAGTGCTCCGGCAGGGCGCACGTCCAATCGCCGGCGCCTCTGACGGGCGGGGTCGTCCGCGCTCCCATCAGCAGGGCGCCGTCGCGGCCCAAGGTGGGTTTAAACCCTTTCTCATAGGGCGACTCCATCCGGCCCCTTTCGCCGAACTCGGATTGCTCAGGGAAGAACCAGCCTTCCCGGCGCGTGGTGCGATAAGGCCTACCGCTGCTGGACGGATGTAGCGGTACGACACACAAGACGGCATTGGCGCTCAGGAACGCGAGGTTCACGCCTTCATTGCGTGCGTGCATCACGTTGTCGTACATGTCCTCGGTCCAGTACTCGTCGTGGCCGACCGAGATGAAACCCTTCGTACGCAGCAAGCCCGCTGGGTCGGCGTGCGTGTCGATGTTGGAGATGTAGGAGACGTCGTACCCGTGCTGCTCCAGCCAAAACGCTAACGGGAACTCCCAGGGCAAGTATTCGCCCGAGCCGCCTGACTTCTCGATCTTGTTGACGGGGTGCGTGAACAAGGCGTAAGGACGATCGAAGCTCACCGTGCCGCTGGGCGCGGTCGTGCTGGGGCGTCCGTCATGCTTTGTATAGATGCAATAGTCGGTTGGCCAGCGGTTGTAGGCGGCCCACGTCAGTTCGCTGCACTGGAACAGCAAGTCGCAGGGGCGGTCATCGCGGACGATGAAGATGACGTAGCTTTGGATCCCGCTGATCTCAGCGGTCAGCTTGCCCAAGTAGACGCCGCTGAGCCAATCGTCGGGGATCTCGAACTCCACCGAAGGCTCCCACTGGCATTCGCGGATGTAGTTTTCGCCAATGGACGGTTCCGGCTGTACGACGCCTGGAAGCGATTCATACGTTCTGACAAGCCGGGCGCCATCCCCGTTGTAGTAGCCCGTCCGGAAGATCTCCAGCTTGAACGCGGACACCGGGTTCGTGCTGACCATGACCTGCAACGTCTCGCCGGCCCGCACGCTGTTCGCGGAACAGTAGCCTTCGATCCACGTGCTGCGCCCGCTGGGCAACACATTCACCTTCCCAAGGACGGTGCGTGTCTTGGTGAGCAACCAGTCGCGCGTGCCAGGCTTGGCGTTTTCTTGGCTGACGAGGTTGGAGCGTGACTGAGCGTTGGCTTGTTTCGCGCCGGTGGCAGCCGATAGCCCCAAGGCGGTCGCGGCGGCGCCGCGGAGCAGGTCACGTCGGGGCAGCTCGCGCCGGGGCAAGCCTGATGGGGAATTCGATTCGTTCATTGCGGGCGCCTCCCTGGCTGCGGCGTGTCGGGGCCGTGGGTGTCGGTGATGCTGATCAATCGCTATTTGACGCTCTTGACGTAAGCCACTAGGTCGGCGATATTTTCGGGATTTAGTGTAGAGGATCTTGTAGTTGGCTATCACGCTGAGAACACCTGATGCGGATTCTTTGCGTTGATCAGAGCTTCTTTGCGGCGCGGTGAAGACCATAGAGGGGCTCAGGGGCTTTCCATCGAGGGCTCCCGCCAGTGTGACGGCCCCGACCGCGCGTGGAACGAGACGATTCGATGCCTAGAGACCCGCTCTGACTAGGAGCGAACCCGAAACTCTTCAAGAGCGTCGGCGTCGACATCGAGACCCAATCCTGGGATCTCAGGCAGCTTCACGTACCCGTCCTCGATTTCGAAGACATGCTTGGTCCGCAGGACTTTCAACGCCGGCGACCATTGCTCCTCAGGCAAGTTCGGCTGGCCGATCATTTCCTGATACTCGCAATGCGGCATCGCGCAGCCGGCCTGGATGTAGCCGGCGAGCGACAGGCCTTGCGTACCGTGCTGTATGCAAGGGACGTGGAACGCCTCGGCAAGGATGCTGATCTTACGGGCGTTGAGAATGCCTCCGCAAATCCGCGTGTCGGGTTGGAGCACGTCGTAGGTCTTGTGAGTCAAGAAGGCCAGGAACTGGTGGATGCTCTTACCTAGCTCGCCGCCGGTGATGGGGATATCGACTTCGGCGGCCAGCCGGGCCGGGCCTTCGAGGTCGTGTCCGTCGAAGGGCTCTTCGAGCCAGCGCGCGTTCTCCGGATTCTGGTGAGCCTACCGCCCGACGGACGGAGTGCACCTACACTCCCCCTCGGATCTGTAAGGGTTCTGCCGCGGCCTGCCAACGTGTCGCCTAGCGACGTATCGCCGAAACGATTCACTCAAGCACCGATGCTCGATATTGCGCAAGGGCGGATCAAACGGCGCCCAGCGCTAACTTCTTGCTGAAGCCGTCCGCCACAACTGTCATACGATGGCAGTTGTGAGGTACCAGCGAGCGGCGCTAGCGGCGCTAGCCATGCTATTCGGGACGGCGAACCTCGCCGCCCAACAGGTTCAGGGTCGCATCCACGGCCTGATTCTCGATTCCAGCGGCGCCGTCGTCGGTGG
>JAJDZN010000112.1 GCA_022824585.1 Bryobacterales bacterium
AAAGCAACCGTCCAGCAGGAGCGGATGGACATCTAGCCCGCTCGGGCCGACGGAGTCCGGCAGGGATACTTCGCCCAAAGCCTCGCCTGGCCGGGACCAGAGCGCCTTCAGTGTGCGGAAGGAGGGGCCGAGGTCGATTCCGACCTCCGTCTTGGCGCGGTAGTAGTCGGTGAGCTCCACCGGCGCCAAATCGGCCTTCAGCCGCGCGAGATCAAGCGCCGCCGTAGCCGGTGGACGGGCTGAATCGGGGCTTGTCGAGACCCGGCCCTCCGCGTGCAGCGTCCAGCCGTCGTCGTCCGCTCCCCTGCTCAGAATCCGGACACGGCGCAACGCGTCCTCGCCGGAGCTATCCAGCAGCACCTGCAGGCGACGACCCTCTTCTGCGCTTCCGTCTGCGGCGTCCTTCTCCCCGCGAAAGACGAGCGCACTCCGCATCTGGAAGTCCTCGACGACCGCAGCGCCGGGGGCCTCCGCGGCGCCGGCCGCAGCCGCCATCGCGCCGTACAGCGCGCCAGGCGCCACCAGTCGGTCGAACACGCGGTGGTCGCCGAGCCATGTCGGGTCCGAGGGAAACAAGTCGGCATCGAAGCTGATCACGCCGTCCGCGGAATCGTGCCGCACCCCCAGCAACGGGTGACCGGTCCCTGGCCGCTGCCTCCTGGGCGCCTCGACCCAGTAGCGTTCGCGCTGGAAGGGATAGACCGGCAGTGCGATACGGCTGCGCGCTTCGCCGGCAAAGAGCCCTTCGAAGCGCATCGGAAGCCCCGCCTCGTAGCCCGCGGCGACTGCCTCCACGAAACCGCCTCCGGACCCGGGCGCCGGCTGTTCTTCGCCAGTTGCCGGCCGCTTCAGACTCGACATCACTGCCGGCGTTTGGGCCCCGGCCGTATCTGGCCAGGCCAGCGTGGTCATCGGCCCTAGCACCGCGTGCGGACCGACCTCCACGATCGCGTCCACCGACAGCTCCGCCAGTGTCTCCACGCAGGCGCGGAACGCCACCGGCGCGCGCATCTGCTGCCGCCAATACGTCGCATCCAGGGGCTCGCTTGAACCGATTGGCCGACCAGTGAGATTGCTGACGAAGGGGAGCATCGGTGGTGCAAACGCAAGCTCCGAGACGCCTGCCTCCAAGTCGTCCATCGCGGGCTCGATCATGGCGCTGTGGTAGGCAGGGCTCTTCCGCAGCCGCGCGACCCGAATGTTGGCCGCCTCCAGACGATCGAGGATGGCGGCGATCTCCGCAGCTGGACCACTGATAACCTGATGTGCCCCGTTGTCGGCGGCAATGCAGATGCCGGCACCCTGTGAGGCCTCATTGTGTTCGTCCAGTGCCGCCGAAACGCGGGCGGCCGGCGCGAACACCGCCGCCATCGCGCCCTCACCGGGCAACGCTCCGATCAGCGAACCGCGTAACGCCGCAAGACGCAAGCCGTCCTCCAGGCTGAACACGCCCGCGGCATGCGCCGCCGCGATCTCTCCCAAGCTGTGTCCGAGCACCACGGCCGGCTGGATACCCAGGCTCGACCAGAGCGCCGTCAGCGCGCATTCAAGTGCGTAGATCGCCGGCTGTTTCCATTGCGGATCGTCCAGTTCGCCCACGGCGTCGGGACGACCGAGCATCACGTCGAGCAGCGAGGCACCGCGGTCTGCGCGGAGTACGTCCTCGCACCGGTCGAGCACCGCGCGCACCACCGGCTCGCTGTCGTAGAGTGCCGCGCCCATACCCGGCCATTGACTGGCCTGTCCGGTGTAGACGAACGCCACCTTCGCGGCCTCGCGGGATGGCGGGCCGCCATCCGCATCGACGATCGCTCGCAGCCCGTCGCGCAGCGAATCCGAGTCTCGAAACACCACACCCGCGCGGTGGTTGAAGTGGCTCCGACCGATGCTGGCCGACCAGGCCATGTCCGAAAGCAGAGCACCGGACGTCGCGCCGCCGCCCGCTAGTGCTGTCTCCTCTTTGTCAAGCCATTCGAGATAGCGCCGCGCCAGGTCGCGAAGTGCGGCACCTGACTTCCCGGACAACGGCAGCAGACGCGTCTGGCGCGGTGTAAGCCCGTCTTCCGCCCCTAATGGCGTGATGGAGTGAGGCAGTGAAACGGTGATCGGCCGGGGAGCGCCGGCAACCCAGCGGTCCCCGTCCAGGCCCGACTCGGATCCGCCGGGCGGGGCATATCCCTCCAGCACAACATGGGCGTTGGTGCCCGACCAGCCGAACCCGCTGACGCCGGCCAGCGGTGGGCGGTCTGCATCGGCCGGCCACGATGTCGGGTCAGACGTCACCCGCAGCGGCAGCCGCTCCCAGTCCATCGCCGGATTCGGGTTGCGGAAGTGCAGGTGCCTCGGGATGATTCCCCGATTCATCGCCAGCACAGTCTTGATCAGTCCTGCGGCCCCCGCCGCTGATTCTAGATGGCCAATATTGGTCTTGACCGAGCCGATCAGCAGCGGGCGGTCCGCGCCGCGACCACGCCCGTAGACCGCCGCCATTGCGTCGATCTCGATCGGGTCACCCACCTCTGTCCCAGTCCCGTGCGCTTCCAGATAGTCGATGTCCGATGGGAGGACCCCTGCCCGCTCGAGCGCTGCCGCGATGACGCGCTGCTGCGCCACCCCGCTCGGAACCGTCAGACCCGGGCTTGCCCCATCCTGATTCAGTGCCGTGCCCCGGATCACGCCCCAGATGCGGTCGTTGTCCGCCTCCGCATCAGCGAGCCGCTTTAGGACGATGATGCCGCAGCCTTCTCCCCTCACATACCCGTTGGCGGAGGCGTCGAAGGCCTTGCACTGGCCATCCGGCGACAGCATTCCCGCGTTAGCGCGAAATTCTAGAAGCCGGCCGGACAGGATGATGTTCACTCCTCCTGCAAGCGCGAGATCGGCGTCACCCCGCTGTAGGCCCGTGACCGCTAGATGCGTGGCGACCAATGACGACGAACAGGCGGTGTCCACCGCCAGCGCCGGCCCCCCGAGGCCCAGCGCGAACGCGACGCGGCCGATGGCGGTGTTGAGCGACGTGCCAGTGACCGCATAAAGACTGGCAGCAGGTTCGGCCGGCCCTGCATTCTCGCGGGCCTCCAGGATCAGCCCCCGGTAGTCGTTGTTGCTGATACCCGCATAGACACCGGTACGGCTGTCCTTGAGCCGACCGGGATCGATGCCCGCATCCTCGAGCGCCCGCCAGCCGGTCTCCAAGATCAGCCGTTGCTGCGGATCAAGCAGATTCGCCTCGACCGGCGATATGCGAAAGAAGGCAGCGTCAAACTGGTCGAGATCTTCGAGATACGCTCCGAAGCGGCAGGCGTCGATCTGTCCCGTGTCGTTGGGAAACAACATGCCCAAACGCCCAACGCCGGATCCCGGAACACCCTGCTGAACCGAGTTCCCGCCGGCCTCCAGCAAGTTCCAGAAAGCGCGAAGGCCGCCCGCCCCTGGAAATCGGCAGGCCATGCCCACGATCGCGATTGGCGGATTCGGGTCGGAGGATTCAGGCGAGCGGCCCCCAGCGAGGGAGTGCCGTTCCTTACCCTGCCCGGTAACCCGGTTTGCTTCGCTCATCGCGATCCTTTCTCGGTCAAGGGCGCTGTTGCCCGCAGACCGGCGCCGACGCAGTCCTTCGAACCGTCAAGATATCCTTAACATGATACTGCTGAAGGCGACGGACCATGTGCAGCGGCGCGCCAGCCTGAGTGATACCTCCTAGTCAGAGGGTGCCTTGTCGAACGCATCGCCGAGAACACCAGCCTGTCCCACACATTGTCATTTCAATGCGGCACGAACAACTTGAAGGCCCGCCCGCTGCCTTCCTTGTATGCAACTGGCCACGGGAGGTGTTCCGCTTCCTGATCTCGCTGAGTGATCCTCAGCGGTGTCTTGTGGCGCGCGGCGGTCCGGGATTTCCTGAAGTCGGTTGTGACGAATGGAACGTCCGACAGGGCGATACCTCGCGCGCAATCTCTTTAGCGCCCCCGGCAACGGTTCGGCCGCGCGCACAGAGACATACCCCGACGAGCCGCCTGAAGGTGTTGGCGGAGTTCAACTCCAACCGGCACGGATCGATATCCGAGGCCTGCCAGGCCTCTCGCGCGAGTTCCCGCGTCGTGCCAGCGCGAAGCAATAGCGACATTGTAGCGCGCAAGCTCTCGCACACGATGATCCTGTTGCCGTATAGTATTGATCTTCCTGAGAACCAGAAGAAACCTTATCCTGCTTAGGCGATTCGAGTTTGGACGAACCATTGATATCGGAACCGAACGTAGGTTTCTATCAGCTCCTGCTACGGATCAAGACGCACGTGCTGCAGGAGGAAGCCGTCACCAACTGGCCCGAGTTGGGCGTCAGCCAGGCTGGGCGCGTGACGCTTGAGGCGCGGGCGGCGGAGATCGAGGCGCGCCGGCAGCGCCACGAGATCGACATCGCCGACCTCACGATCACCAGCCCGATCGACGGTTGGTCAGCGGTTCGTT
>JAJDZN010000125.1 GCA_022824585.1 Bryobacterales bacterium
TCCCCCGGTTGGGGCATGGAGATCAACGAGGAGCTGGCGGCCAAGTACAGCGTCGAATCACGCTACGACACGCCCTTCGATTACTCTTGGGGCACGACGCGCCGTCGCGATGGTTCGATCATCCGCCCGTAGGCGCCGCCTCTCGCGCCGCGCGGCCAAGCGCGGCGGTGATCGCCTCCACGTCGTACACGCAGCCGTTCCAAGTCCCTCCGCTACAGGCCTGTAGCGCGGCCCAAAGCCGCGTGTCATCCGGCATATCGGGATGCGGCGCGAGATCATCTCGAGATTCCCGTTCGGAGAGGACTCTCGCGCCCTCGACCGCCCCGAAGTCGCGCCCGTCGTGTCCGACCAGGTCTACGCTTCCGCGCAGCCGACGGCAGTCGATCTCGATGCGCACGATATCGCCCGAGACCAGCTTCCCCAAGGGCCCTCCGGCCAGAGCTTCCGGTCCGACGTGCCCAATGCAGGCACCGGTTGAGACGCCGGAAAACCGCGCGTCCGTGATGACAGCGATTTCCTTTCCGTACGAGAGGTGCTTGAGAGCCGAAGTGATCTGGTAGATCTCTTCCATGCCGGAACCGAGCGGACCACAGCAGGCCAGCACCATGACGTCGCCGGGCTGGACAGCTCCGTCCTTGATCGCCTGGGTCGCATCGGCCTCGCGAAGGAACACCTTGGCCGGGCCCTGCTTCCGGTAGACACCGTCGCTGTCGATCACCGCCGGGTCGATCGCGGTGCTCTTGACGACCGATCCCTCCGGAGCCAGATTCCCCCGGCAGAACGTGATCGTGCTTGTAAGGCCGCGCCGCGCCGCGGCGTCCGGCGAGAAGATCACTTCGTCCGGGTCGACGCCGTCCAGTTCTCTCAGGCGGGCGCGGAAGATCTCGCGGCGCTCGCTGCGCTGCCACTGGTCGAGAACCGCTCCGAGGCGCGCGCCGGTGGCCGTCAGCACGGACAGATCGAGCAGGCCCAGGGCCCGCAGGTGCAGCATCACTTCCGGCACTCCGCCTGCCAGAAAGACGCGCACGGTCGGATGTCCGACCGGGCCGTTGGGCAGCACGTCGACCAGACGCACGACCTGCCTGTTGATCTCCGCCCAGTCGTCCACGCTGGGCCGCTTGAGCCCGGCGCAATAGGCGACGGCGGGAAGGTGCAACAGCAAGTTTGTCGATCCTCCGAAAGCCGCATGCACCACCATCGCGTTGCGCAGGGCACCGTCGGTGAGGATATCGCCCGCCGTGATTCCGGCCTCGCGCTGTAACATCACGGCCTCGGCGGACTTTCTGGCCGCATGCTTCCAAACCGCCTGTCCAGACGGCGCCAGAGCGGTGTGGGGCAGGGCAAGTCCGAGCGCCTCGGCCACCACTTGAGCGGTAGCGGCGGTGCCAAGGAACTGGCATCCCCCGCCTGGCGTGCCACACGCCTTGCACCCGAATTCCTGGGCCAGTTCTAGACTCAGCTCCCCGTGTGCGAAGCGAGCTCCGATCGTCTGCACCCGGCCAGCATCCTCGGCCCCGCGCGTAGGCAGCGTCACGCCTCCCGGCACCAGCACGCAGGGAAGACCGTGCATCGAAGCCAGTGCCATCGTCATTGCGGGCAGGCCCTTGTCGCACGTCGCCACTCCGATAACGCCGCTGCGCGTGGGAAGCGACCGAATCAGGCGCCGCAGCACCTGGGCGGCGTCATTGCGGTAGGGCAGCGAGTCCATCATTCCGGGCGTGCCCTGCGTGCGACCGTCACAAGGATCGCTGCAGAAGCCGGCGAACGGGATTGCCCCGCGCTGGCGAAGCTCGACGGCCGCCTCGTGCATGAGGAGCCCGACCTCATAGTGACCGGTGTGGTAGCCCAGCGCGATGGGAGAACCGTCTTGGGCGCGAATCCCGCCTTGGGTGCTCAGGATCAGGTACTCGTCCCGCCCGAGGTGGGCTGGGTTCCACCCCATCCCGGCGTCCTGCGTCCAGCCGAAGATGTCGCCGCTCGGCAGCGTGCGCAGCATCTCCGGCGTGAGCGGCAACTGTCCCGCGGGACCCTCGGAATCGGTCCGTATCTCGAAGATCGAAGCATCATCCGCCGCGAAGAGTCCGTGCATCCCCTACCAGTGTGGCTGATTCGGGGGAATCGGCACGGGAAACCCGCTCGCCAACCGCGGCACGCCGCATCGGCGGCACCGCACCTCCTCCCCCGGATCTCACAACGAGGGCTCATTTCTATCAGACGGCAAAAAAGGCTCGCTGTAACTACTCACGCCTCGGTTGGAGTCGAGGCGTGAGTTGGTGTCGGGCCATAGTGTTGTTCGAGCGTGGCGACAGCGTTGCCGGCGAGCGCGATTTGAATGGCGACGAGAGGGTTGTAGCCGAGCGCGGCCATGGACTGCAGGTAGCTTGAGATGCGGGCGTAGGCCTCGCCATAGACTTGCGTGCGAAAGCAGCCCGAGACTTTCATCTTCACCTTGGACATTCTCAGCCCGCGCTCTCCTGCATTGTTCGTAAAGCTGACGTCGGGGTCGCTCAGGAAGCGCAGCACGGACTCTTCGTGCTGGGTGAGCCGCTCGTGCAGGTTGTGGGCATCGGATTTGGCGATCCGGCCGCGTTTCTTCTTGGAGCGGGGCGGGATCTCGGGCAATTCCTTGCGGCCC
>JAJDZN010000221.1 GCA_022824585.1 Bryobacterales bacterium
GAATTGCAACAACAATAACAGAAAATGTTGCACTGCACATATTATGGGAACAAAAATCCAGCTACAGAGCCTTCAAAACGGGGCAAAGCCCTTTAGTCTCAAGAGGTTATCGGCCAATTGGCCTATATGAAGTTCCGACTAGAGTCCTCAGGCTGCGAAATCTCATTCTCGAAAGCCGATTTCGGGTCTAGCCGACATGGCTCACCCGAGAACCTCGCCACCGGCGTCCGCCTCCGGCCCGTTCAAATGCCCAACGCTCTACTGTCACGGGAGCGCCAAGTCACCGCTGCACCAAATCACCACCCAGCCGGCCCAGCCCCTATCCCCCGAATCCGGTGCCCAGCAGCCACCAAGCGGCTGCGCCTAAGGTCATCGCGGCCGCCAGGAGCGTGACGCGCCTAGCGAGCCGATAGTCGGCTGATGCCCCGGCCGGCGGGTCTGCAGGATCGCCGAGCCAAGTTTCCGTCACCAGATTCCCTGCAAGCCAGATCGGTCCGGCAAGCCGGCGCTGAATCGCACCTGCGATCGCACCCTCGCTCCAGCCTGGATTCGGCCCGGGAACGACACGGTGCTGGCTCCAAGCGATGCGAAACGCCTTCGTGCCCGACGCCCGCGGGACGAGCAGGGCCGATAGCCCGATCAGCGGCCAAGCCAGGCGGGCCGGTACAAGAACGAGCAGATCGTCTAGTCGCGCAGCACACCAACCGAAGAGTCGGTAACGGTCGCTCTTGTGTCCAACCATGGAATCCATGGTGCTGACCGCCTTGAACAGCACGAGTCCCGGCAAGCCGGCGACCGCATACCAGAAGACTGGAGCGATGAAGCCGTCGACGAGGTTCTCCGCCAGGCTTTCCACCGCAGCCCGGCGGCATGCCGCAACGTCCATGCGGGCCGTGTCGCGGCCAACGAGCTTGGCAACGGCCCGGCGAGCGGCTTCAAGATCGCCGCCGGACGAATCAACCTCGTCGCAGTGCCGGAGGAGGTCGCCGAGGGCGAGGAAGGCGTAGATGCAAAGGAAGTGAAACACTGTTCCGGCGATCGGATGTCCTGCCTCCAGCGCGACGAGCAGCGCCCAGGCACCGCCGGCCCACAGGCATCCGACCAACGCAACCAAGGCGCATCCGCCTGCCCGGCCGTCGGCGCCCAGCCTGCGCAGGCAGCTCTCGACAGCGGAGACCGAGCGTCCCATTAGCCGCACTGGATGCCCGCGCCAAACTGGATCCCCGGCAATGAAGTCCAAGGCTGCGGCCACGATTAGCAGGCCGCCTATCGGAGGCGGAACGGTCAAGCCCACTTCGCCTTCCAGCCCAGAGCCACCGCGCGGAGAATAGACTCAAGCGGATCCTCATCCCGGCAGTCCAATGCCGCGTAGAGGGCGGGCCAGTCCTGCGGCCGCGCGGCCACGGAGCATGCCAGGCAGGCGACCTGCTGTCGCACGGCCTCCCCAACGGCTGCTTCGGGCAGTGTGCCGCATCTGATGCGGTCCAGCACAGCTGCAAGGGCGTGAGCGGACGCACCGACGCCCGGTTCATAAAAGACGGCCTGCTGGTTGTCAGCCAATAGCGAAAACTCGCGCTCGGAGAGCTCGCCTCGCAGATACTCCAGCACGCGCTCCTGCGTCAGGCCGAAACGGCCCAGCGCGTGGAAAAACCCGCGGGTGTAAGACGACTCGAGCCCGTTCTGCCAGCGCAGCGCCTCTTTGACGGCCCCCTTGACAACGACACCGATGATCTCTCCGGCCTTCACGTGGGGACTGGTCGACTCTTTGGGTCTTCCTCGGTCGAGAGGATGGGCCAGGCAAAACTGATCCGTGCCGGTGCCGGTTGCGATCGCGGAGGAGGCAAGGCTTGGCACGGCGAGCTCGGCCAGCGCGGCCGATTTGGCTTCAGTCATGGTCACGACGGCGCTGGCCAGAGCCGACGGGGAAAGAGAGAAGCCGAGAACGAGGATGATGTTGATCGTTCCTTCGTACCGCGGCAGTTCGGCCCAGCCATCGTCCGTTTCGACCCACCGAGCCGGATCCCCTGCCGTCGTCGCGTTCCCCTTGACGCCTGCCGACACAAAGGCATCCGCCCGCAGGTCCTCGAACTCGCAGTGCCGATGGGTCACGCACGCCATGCTTGCCGCGGTTCCCATCAAGGCTGTCCGATCCGGGTCGATCCCGAGCTCGGCACAGACTTTGCGGTGGTAGCGAGCGAGCCCCATTTCAGCGATCAGCTCCTGCCTCTCGGTGTCGCCTCGCCCCTCGCAGCTTTGGTGGTTGGCGAGAAACTGGACGCCCTCCTGTTCGCCCCCGCGGTGTGCCGACGTACTCAGAACGCGGTGAGGCGACCTCAAGTCCACAAGGAAATAGCGACCGAGGCGGCGGGCCGAGAACTGCTCGCTGGCCCACAGCGTCTCAGCTAACTGGGAGAGTTCGGAGGCAGGCATGCGTCGCGAGTCCCGATTATCGCCAACGACCGGAGCGGCGTTCCACCGCCAGGAACTGCGTTAGCTAGTCGGTCAGGATGACGCTCGGCTGGGAAATCTTGCCCAGCACAACCGGCCTGTCCGCCCCTGTGGCGGATGGAATGTTGCCGGGCCGACCGTGGTAGGACTCGTAGGCAAGCACGGCGAATGCGACCGCTTCCTTAGCGCCTGCGGGAACCCCGAGATCATCGGTAGGCCCGACACGTGTCTCCGCCAGACTGTCCTTGAGAGGAGCCATGATGGCCGGGTTGCGCCATCCCCCACCAGAGACAAGCAGTTGCTCCACTGACATGACAGGGCGCACCCAGCGCTCCAAGCCGAGCAGGATGCTGCGCGCGGTCAAGCGCGCTGCGCTGGCCATGGCGTCTGCCGGGGAGAGACCCCTGTCCAAAATCCGCTTGGCGAAGCGCTTGCCATAGCGCTCCCTGCCGGTGCTCTTCGGGGCCGGCAGCGCATACCAAGGGTCGGCGAGCAGCTCGTCGACAAACGCCTCGTCGGCCCGGCCGCTCAGAGCCATCCTGCCATCGCAGTCGTAGCGCTGCTCTCCGTCCGTGAAGTGCGCGATCAATTGATCCATGACCATATTGCCCGGACCGGTGTCAAACGCGACAACCGCCCCTGCACCCCGGCCGGCGGGCAGGGCGGATAGGTTCGCAATGCCGCCGATGTTCAGCACGACGCGACTGGTCAAATCGCTCTTGAAGAGCAGATAGTCGACATAGGGCACCAACGGGGCGCCAATGCCGCCCGCAGCGATATCGGAGGGTCTGAAGTCAGACACCACGGGCACGCCGCAGGCCCTGGCGATGCAAGCGGACTCGCCGATCTGGAGCGTGCTCGCGACTTCGAAACCGTGCCAGGGCTCCCGCTCGCCTTGGTGATAGATGGTCTGGCCGTGCGATCCCACGAGGTCTAATTGGCTCGCCGCCAACTCGGAGCGGTCGCAGGCCTCGATCACGGCTTGCCCGAATAGCTGTCCCAGCAAGAAGTCGAGCTGGCTGATACGCGACGTCGCGACGACGGCGTCCGACACAGCCAGCACCTCGTCCCGGACCGCGTCGGGGAACGGGATTTCGTGATATGCGACCAAACGGCAGCGGAGCGATGCAGCCTCTCCGCTGAGCTCGACCAGAGCGACGTCGATGCCGTCCACGGACGTCCCGCTCATGATTCCCGCAACAAGCATTGGACTTCGTGTCAGCGATTCGAGGTCAAGGGCCCGCCAAGATCCGGTTCAGGAAGTCAGTCGCCTACGTCAACATTCGCCAAGGCATCCAGTAGTTCATCATCCTCAGAGACTTCGCGCAGGACATCGGCTATCACGTGAGACTCGAACCCCGCCCTGGCCAGCGCGCCGTATAGGCGATTCAGCTCCCGCCGTCCATTGATCTTGGCGCCTGCGAGATCTTGCCCCAGCTTGCGCCGCAGAAAGTCTCGCGCGAGCTCCGTCTCGTCCGCTTCTTCGTACACTTCGTCGACGACCCGCTCGGCCGTGGACGCTTCCACCCCACGCCGGCGCAGTTCGTCCAGCACTCTCTTGTGGCCGACCAGGGCGTAGTCCCGGCGGAATTCCGAGTGGGACTCAGCGACCAGCTCGTCATCCACGTAGCCGTTGTCCCGGAGCCTGGAAATCACGGCTTCAACGGCACCTTCCTCGGCGGAGCGCCGGGCCAGCTTTGCGCGCAACTCGGCCGAGGTGTGCGGGCGCCTCACGAGCGCTCTCAGCGCGTACTCGTAGAGGTTCTCGGGTGTCAACTCGCTGGATGTTCGGGACACGCCAACCATCGGCATCCCTTAGCTTACGCGCAGCCGGGGCAAGTGCCCGCCGCGGGCATCCCCTTGACCGTTGCACTCTCGCTGCCGAGCAGTCGTGCCCCCGGGCAGGCAGCCACCTACAATAGGGCGATGCTCAGCGGGATGGGAACGCGCCTCGGCGCGATGATGTTCCTCCAGTTCTTCGTGTGGGGTGCCTGGTATGTCGGAGCGCCCCTATACCTCGTCAAGATCGGGTTCAGCGGCGACGATCTCGGCTGGACATACGCCGTCGGGCCGCTGGCGTGCATCATTTCGCCGTTCTTCGTAGGGATGGTCGCCGACCGCTTCTTCGCGACGGAGAAAATCCTGTGCGCCCTGCATATGCTCGGCGGCGGCTGCATGTTCCTGGCAGCCGCGCTGATGGACCCGGCGGCGCCGGCGGCGCCGTCCACGATCAACCTCGTGTTTCTGGCGCATACGCTGTGCTACTTCCCGACCCTCGCCCTGACGAACTCTCTCGCCCTACACCACGTCACCGACTCTCAGACACAATTCCCGCGGATCCGCGTCTTCGGCACCATCGGCTGGATCGTCGCCGGGTTCGCTCTGGCGTGGATCGGCTGGGGCGATCAGCTCCAGATGTTCCAGTTGACCGGGGCCGCTGGCGTGCTGATGGGCTTGTACAGCCTCACGCTCCCGCACACCCCTCCGCCCTCGGCGGGCAAGGCCACTTCGCTGCGGGAGCTGGCTGGCGCGGATGCGTTTGAACTCTTCCGCAAGCCGTCGTTCGCGGTCTTCATGTTCAGCACCTTCCTGATCTGCATCCCGCTGGCCTTCTATTTCCAGCTGGCTGCCAAGGCCGTCCAACTGGCCGGAATCGCGGATGTCACGCAAGCCATGAGCTACGGGCAGATCTCAGAAATCGTCTTCATGCTGCTGATGCCGCTGTTCTTCCGGCGGCTGGGCGTGAAGTGGATGCTGGCCATCGGCATGCTGGCCTGGCTGCTGCGGTACGCGCTGTTCGCGCTCGGCACGGCGGACGCCATTGTGTGGATGATGTACGCCGGGATCATCCTCCACGGTATCTGTTACGACTTCCTGTTCGTGACCGGCCAGATCTATACCGACATGGCCGCCCGCAAGGAGATCCGGGCTCAAGCGCAGGGCATGCTGGTACTGTTCACGCTAGGCTTGGGGATGCTCATCGGTGCCCGGGTGGCAGGCGTTTGGGAAGAGCGCAACACACCCCAGGAATCGCGTACTTTGAGCGCGGAAGTGCAGGAATTGGGCACCGAACTGGCGCGCCTGCAGGAGTCTGGCGCCGCTGAAGCCGAGGTCCAGGCCTTGCAGGCTGAGCAGCGTTCGAAGCTTGACGAGGCGCAGGGCTTGATCGACTGGCAGGCGATTTGGGCGCTGCCAGCGGGGCTGTCGGCCTTGGTGCTGGCGCTCTTCGTGGCCATCTTTCGAGATCGCGAAACCTCGGCGCAACCCAGCGACTGATCGCCGAGATCTCAGCGCTGGCAGGCCGGCCGACGAACGCCCAGCTCAAACGACCCGAGAAATCTAGGCGTGCTGTCGCCTAGTCGGCCTGACGTAGGTGGAGCCGATCCGAGCGGAACCGCGGCTAGGTAGCGGGGAGCCTGTCCGCCAAGGCACGCGCAGCGTCACTCGCCAAGCGTGCGACGTGTTTGGACTCGTTCGGCAGGCCGCCCAGCGCCGCCTCGACCTTGCCGGCGTCTATCTTGCGTAGGTCTGCAGCCGATGCTCCCGAGATCAAGTCGGTCAGCACCGACCCTGCGGCAATCGACGCGGTGCAGCCGCGCACCTTGAAGCGCACCTCGCGCACGACGCCGTCCACTACTTCCGCCGACAGCGTCAGGATGTCGCCGCAGATCGGATTCTCCACACGCACAGTAATGGCGGGCGGATCGAGCGAACCAATGCGACGGGGTTTCCTGAAGTGATCTAGCAACGTCTCGCTAAACACAGCTACCCGGCCTACTCGGCAGCAAGGCGAATCTCCGTCTTGCGGCTCTTGGTATCGACAGTTCGAAACACCAGCTCCTGGCGTACGTCCAGTTCATGCTTGGGGATCTCGAACCGAGCGGCGGTCAGGCCGCGAAACAATTCTCCGGGCGCGATATAGCGGTCATCCAGCAGCGGCTCGTCCTTCATTCCTCCCAGTGCCGGGTAGTAATTGAAGAGCTGCTCGACATCGAACACGCTCAGGATCCGGCCCTGTCTGATGTTGCCCGCCGCGTCCACCACCTCAATCTCGCGGTAGTTGATCGCGATGTCGTAATTCGACGTGTTCGTGGCCTCGAAGTTGACGATCGCCACGGAACTCCGGGCGTCCATTCCCAACGTCCTCACCTCCGTGATCCGACCGTCCAAACGCGGTGTCGCCCCCCAGTTGTAGGCGATGATCGCGCCGGCTACTAGCAACGCTCCCAGCAGTCCGCCGCCTGCGGTCGTACGAGTCCACTGCATGCAACACATCCGAGCGCGGGGCCCAGGCCCGCACTCTCCGTCTATGTTTGCACACAGTGTTGTTCGGCCAGTCGTGTCGGCCAGATTCGGCTCGCGCGATCGCTATTGCTCCGCTGATGCTTCACTCCGACAATGAGCGCAAACGGCCGTCAAGACCGCCCCCTGGCTGGGCCGCCGGAAGCTTCGGCGAACCCTTGCAACCAACTGCTGCTGGCGCTAAGCTTGCCTGTAACGGAGACGGCGGGCCTCAGCAACGGATTGCACGCGCCGGTTTCCGAGCCGCCCGCGAAGAAGCAACTCTCTCGTGTTCCGAGCGCTGTTCATCGCAACACTCCTCCCGGGCGCAGCGCTCTACGCCGCGCCGGAGCGGCCGTCGCGGCACGCGACCGAGATCTTGGAGCGACGCTGCATCCTGTGCCACGGCCCCAGCTCCCAACAGGGCCAGTTGGATCTATCCACCCGCGCCGGAGCGCTCCAAGGTGGCACGAGGGGACCGGCGCTTGCGCCCGGCGATCCCGCCGGTAGCCTGCTGGTCGCTCGAATCCTGGCCGACGAGATGCCACCCGGGGCTCCGCTCCCGGCCGACGAGCGACAGGAGTTGCGCGAATGGGTCGCATCGGGGGCGGGATGGCCAGAGCCGATCGCAGAGCGCCGCGCCGGACAGGACTGGTGGTCGCTGCAACCGCTCAGCGAACCGGCGCCGCCAACCTCGGATTCCGCTCCGCCCGACTGGCAGACGAGCGCGATCGACCGGTGGGTTTTCTCCGGGCTTGCCGCCCAGGGCTTGCGCCCGGCACCGCCGGCAGGACGCAGGGACTTGATTCGGCGAGTCTCGTATACGCTGACCGGCCTGCCACCCGAACCTGCTCAGATCGAGGCATTTCTGGACGATGCCTCACCCAATGCTTACGAGAACCTCCTAGACCGTTTGCTGGCGTCGCCGCACTACGGCGAGCGCTGGGCACGGCACTGGCTGGACTTGGTCCGGTTCGCCGAGAGCGAGGGATTCGAGCGGGACCTGCCGCGGGAACACGCGTGGCCGTACCGCGACTACCTGATCCGCAGTTTCAACGACGACAAGCCCTACCGCCGGTTCGCGATCGAGCAACTGGCGGGCGACGTGGCCAAACCGGTCACCCACGACTCGATCGTGGCGACCACGATGCTCACCCTGGGTCCGGTCGATGCCGTGGGCCTGACTTCCGCCATCGCGGACGAGAGGGCCCTGATCCGAGAAGACTTGCTCGAGGACATGCTGGGCACGATCACCCAGACTTTCCTGGGCCTCACCGTGAACTGCGCCCGCTGTCACGATCACAAGTTCGACCCGATCGCACAGGAAGAGTACTACCAGATGAAGGCGGCATTCCAAGCTGTCTGGCCCCCGACCCAGCAAGTGCCTGAAGCCGGCCTGGACATCTTCCTGCCACACGGCAGGCCAGTGTTGACTCCGCTGGAGAAGCAGGACCGGGACCGGCGTGTAGCCGGGATCGAGCGGCGCCTCGAGCGGATCGACTCCGAGCTCGGCAGCCAGTACCGCAGCGTGCGGCCCGCAGATGTCGCCAGCGGCGCGCCCGCCCCCCTGGCTCGCTGGACGTTCGATGTCGACGGCCGCTCGGACTTCGCGCCGTTGCACTTGCGCTTCGTGGGCAGTGCCGAGGCGCACTCTGGCACGTTCCGCAAGACCGTCGGCCGCGACGAGTCTTCAGATCTGCCGCAAGGGGACCAAGACGATCCGGGAATCGTTCCCAACTTCGGCGTTAGCGCACTCATCGAAAGCGAGATCGCAGAGAAGACTCTCGAGGTTTGGCTCGAGGTCGACAGCATCCCCGAAAAGGCCCAGACGGTCATGGAGCTTCGCAGTCTCAGCGGCTATCGCGGAGCCGCGGTCGATGGAATCCGCTTCGTGCCCGGCGACTCCCCTCGCTGGGAGAATTCTTCAATCGGCCGCTTCCGATCGCAGGATACCGGCGGGCGGGACGAGGCACTCGAGCCCGGCACGCGCGCCCATGTTGCCATCTCCTATCGCCAAGACGGCAGCATCGCGGTGTTCCGAGATGGCGAGCCGCACGGGAAGCCGTACCTGCCGGATGCCTCCGCGCCGGCCGGTCGCCTCCAGACCTACGGCAGCGGCGACGCATTGCTGCGATTCGAGGCGAACCAGCACTTTCGGATCTCGGAGGCGCGCCTGTACGCCGAGGCACTGTCTGGTGACCAAGTCGCGGCTTCTTACGCAGCCGGCATCGAGAATTTCGACGCCGCGCGATTGCGGGACCGAAT
>JAJDZN010000004.1 GCA_022824585.1 Bryobacterales bacterium
GAATTGCAACAACAATAACAGAAAATGTTGCACTGCACATATTATGGGAACAAAAATCCAGCTACAGAGCCTTCAAAACGGGGCAAAGCCCTTTAGTCTCAAGAGGTTATCGGCCAATTGGCCTATATGAAGTTCCGACTAATGCAGCTGCGCAACTCGATTAGCGCGAGGTGGGCAGGAGGCTCGTGCTGTTCTCGACCGAAGTTGTCAACGGGCGATTCTGAGCGCTGCGGCGAATCGGGTTCCGCCTCTGGCCGGGCAGCGATCTTGTTACGAGTCCAGGACTGGCCTCCGAAGGACCAGGCAAGTCAGGTCGTCAAACTGGGGGGTGTCTTGAGCGAATTCCCTCACGCGCTGGAACACCACATCCGTTGTTGCTTGGGCACCCTCTGGAGGCGTGTCTGCGAAGATTTGGCGAAGGCGTTCCATCCCGAAGCGTTCGCCATCACGATTGAGGGCATCAGGTACACCGTCGGTATAGAGCAGGATTGTTTCGCCCGGTGCTAGGTCTATCGCGTTGCACTCGTATTCGAGACCGGGAATGACTCCCAGTACGGTGCCGCCTGTGGGCGGTAGCAGGGACGTGCTCCCATCCTTTCGTACTAGCAGCGGCGAGTCGTGTCCGGCGCTCGCGTAAGTAAACTTCCCGCTGCCGGAATCGAAGATCCCGTAGAACATTGTCACAAACATCAGGGCGGCGTTGTCCGTTTGAAGCGCCGCATTGACGTAGCTCAGGACTTTCCCCGGATTGTCGCTCTCGACCGCTCCGCACTTAAGCAGGGTTCGGCTCGACATCATGAGCAACGCCGCAGGCACCCCTTTCCCAGCCACGTCCGCTATCGCCAGACCGATTCGGCCGTTCCCGAGATTCACGAAGTCGAAGAAGTCCCCTCCTACCGCTTTGGCGGGATCCATTCTTGCGAAGATTTGGTGGCCTATGCCGTCTGGGAATTCGGTCGGCACAATCGATCGCTGCATTTGGCGAGCCAGTTCGAGCTCGCGTTCAATCGCCACCAACTGGTCACGCGATTGGAGAGCCTCGCGCCATGCCGCGAGATCCTGCAACGTCCGGTCGATCGTGGTGCGTAAGTCAGCGAAATCGATTGGTTTCGTGACGAAATCGAACGCCCCTCGATTCATCGCAGTGCGGATGTTCTTCATGTCGCCGTATGCGGAAACGATGACAGCGCGGACATCGGTGGCGACGCTGGGGATCTTCTCGAGCAGCGTTAGCCCGTCCATCTGGGGCATGTTGATGTCGGAAAGTACGATGTCGTACGGCTCGTCCGACGAGAGCCTTGCCAATGCCTCGATTCCGTTTCTCGCAAATCCGAATGCGAACTGCCCTGTACTGATCTCCCGGCGCATCCGCAGTCGGATGAGTCGCTCGAGGCTAGGTTCGTCGTCTACAACAAGGATCCTGTACGAACCCTTCTCTGACGGCTGGGGGGAGTCTTCCACAGACACGCAATTAGAATTATAGTGCTCTGGGAGAGCCAGCCTGGGGTGCGCGACTGCGCGACATTTCCGTGAATCATGCGCGTTTTGCTGATGCGGCCTGCCTTCTCTGAGTGCAGCTGTTGCTCTCAGGCAAGGAGGCCTCATGCTTGACTCCCTGCCTGACCTCGAAGCACGACGCTCGCAAGTCCTGCTTGAAATCGCCCAGCTCGGCGACTTCCGACGCGGCTCCGTCCATGCGTCCTTCCGCCGTTGCGGCAAGCCCAACTGCGCCTGCGCCCGCGACGACCATCCCGGCCACGGCCCCCAAGTGCGCCTGTCCTACAAGCAGGTCGGCAAGACGGTCCAGCAAACCCTATCCTAGCCCGCCCAAGTCCACAAGGCCGAACGCGAGGTGGCCACCTTCCGCCGCTTCCAGCAGCTCAGCTCCGAACTCGTCCAAATCAACGAGCGGATCTGCCAACTGCGCCCGCCACAGGCCCAAGATCTGGATCCCTAGCCGCACGTGCCAAAAAACGCTGCGCGCCATCCAAGACGCCGTCCAGGCCGAGGTCGGCAGTCTGCTGCGAGTGATCGTCAACGCCCGCCGCCAACTCGGCGCGTTTGATCTCGAAGCCTTGGAAGAGGCCACGCGCGCGGCCCTGCAGCGCGCCGGGAAGGACAATGGACCCCAAAGTTACCTTTTGCGTCTGGGGAGTGCTTGCTCATCGTTGGGGCCTCGTTGCCCCACTCTTTCCGGCGAGCGACCACCGCCTATCAAGCTATCCAGGTTTTGGAGAGAATGAGAAGAGACTCGTGACCATTCCGCCGTTGCTGAAGTTTACTAATTGGGGGGCACGAAAATGCAGCTGGAACGTGTCGCTGTAATCTTCTCGGCAGGCTCTGTATCCGCCATCGCGGTCCGAGGGCACTAGCTCGTGATGCGTAACCCTATGAAGACACCTTATCTCCCGATCCGCGGAACTTGCATCCTGCTGGCCTTGCTTGCGCCAAACGCGATCAGTGCTACCGGTCCTGACCGTATAGACATCGGAATCAACCTCATCCCGGGACCTGCTGAACTACGTGTCGAAACTGCCGGGATCTGCCGCTGGCGGGTCTCGGTGATTCGCACGGACGCCAAGGACGATCCACACTACGCTCGCATCCGCCATGATGGCTCAGTGGCATTCCGCAACAGCTTCTGGGCAGATGGCGCGGTGCAAACCACGATCATGGACATGGCTCCGCTCGACAGCGGAGAGGCTGTTGTGGCGGGAGGGATGATCCAAGCGGACGGAGCGATTGCGCGAGGCGCGATGATCGTTCGACCGGACGGAAGCATTGAGCACTTCATCCGGACGGATGACTACATCCCGCATCATGTAGCGGCCGGGCAGGACGACTCGGTCTGGGTATTCGGACGGCAGCGAGGCGACAAGGTGGGGATCGCCCGCAAGTACAGCCTCGATGGCGAATTCCAAGGGGCGTTCCTGCCTCGCTCGATGTTTGGATCGGAAGTGCATCCATCCATGTCGGCCGGCAGAGCGGGCCGTTCGTTCGCGAGACGACTTGGGGAAGGGGTCGGCTTCTATTCCGGGGTGGCCGGTGAATGGGTCGAGCTAGACGCCAATGGCGAACTTGTTCGGCGGCTGCCCCTGCCGCCGGTACAGGTTCAGTCCCTCGCGGTGACGGGTTCGGGCAGGGTACTGGCATGGATCTCCGGCCAGAGATTCGGAATCTACGAACTCGCGCCGGGAGCGGAATCTTGGGCAGCAATTCCGGGTTCGGTCGGCAGCATCGATGAACCGCCGGCAGTCGGGTTGTTGCACGGTGCTAGGGGAGAGCACATAGCGCTGCAGGAACTGCCCGCACTGCTTAGCTTGCGCTTCAGTAGCGTTCCACGATAAAGGCAATCCGATCACCTTTTTCCACGCGACTCTCCCGCATGGAAATAGTCGCTCTTGGCTGGGACGGCGGCTTGGCTTTGGACGAGGCAGGCCTGACAGAACTGCTGGCTGGCTATTGGATCTGCTGAACGCGGGATCCGCACTGCTAGCAGGGACACTCGGAAAGCCAATGGGATAGGACGGAAAGGATCTGATGTTTACTGAGGCACAGTCCGAGGCGACGGACACACCTCATGATCACGCGCTCGTTTGCGATAAGCGGCCACCGGTCCAGATGCACTGCCCGAACGTTGAACTGTCGCGGCAATCCGGGCAGCCCTGTTCTTTGGCCCGAACCGTGCGCTGATTGCAATGCACACTGACGCACTCACGTCTCAAACTCAAGACTGGATGATCGCACAGAAGGACAGCACGCGCCTGCCGCTTCGCTCTGTTTCATGATTACGGGGTGGCCGCTTGCGGCGACGCGACTCTAGCCCTCACTTACAGCGACTGGCTTATGGCTGCGCACATTCCGGAGCCATTGATTTGCACTGACATATTACTGTTCAGTCTGTTAGATGATCTCGTCAAGCCCCTGCTGCGATTTCGAACGCGCCGGAATCTGCAGCATGGCTAACATGAACCAGATGGCGCACATGGTTGGGAGAATGGTCGGCGAGACGCTTACGCACAAGAAGTCGACCGCATGAGCAGGCAGGAGCGTGGGCGTCCGGGTCGGCCGGAGACTCGTGTGTTGCGGGTCAACCTCGCCGTGGAAGAGGCTGTCCGGCGCATGTTCGCCTACGGGCTGCTCCGCAAGAGACAGAAGGGGGCTTCATCGACGAGCGACGAGGCGGTCCGGGGCAGCGACTGGGGCCGTGCTGGCACGGCAGGAGCCGATGGTCCTGGATCCCGCCGAATGCAGCAATGAAACCGCACGAATTCATCGCCAAGTGGCGAGCCTCCCAGTTGAAGGAGAGCTCCGCATCGCAGGAGCACTTCATCGACCTTTGCCGGATGCTCGGCGAGCCGACGCCGGCCGAGGCCGACCCGACCGGCGAGACGTACTGCTTCGAGCGGGGCGCGAGCAAGGATTCTGGTGGGGACGGCTGGGCCGATGTCTGGAAGCGACACCACTTCGCCTTGGAGTACAAAGGGCAGCACGCGAACCTCGACGCCGCATTCGATCAGTTGCGGCAGTACGCTCTGGCGCTGGAGAACCCGCCGCTGCTGATTGTCTCCGACATGCTGCGGTTCCGCATCCGAACAAACTGGACCAACAGCGTCAGCCGCACGCACGAGTTCATGCTCGAAGGCCTCGTGGAGCCGTCGGCCCGCAACGTTCTCAAGTGGGCCATGAGCGATCCCGAGCGACTTCGGCCAGAGTTAACCCGCCAGACGCTAACAGCCAATGCCGCCGCGACGTTTGCGGACCTCGCCCAGTCCTTGCGGGACGGAGGCCACGAGCCCAGTGCGGTCGCCCACTTTGTCAACCGGCTTGTCTTCTGCATGTTCGCCGAGGATGCCGGGCTGCTGCCGAACCACATGTTCACCAAGATGCTCGAGCAGTCGCGGCGTTCCCCCGGCGAATTCGAGGACATGGCACGGGCTCTGTTCGCCGCCATGTGCTCTGGCGGGCGTGTCGGCTTCGACTCCGTCCCTTGGTTCAATGGAGGCTTATTCGAAGACGACGCCACGTTACCGATGAACAGGGAGCAAATCGATATCGCGTACCGTGCCGCCGGTCTCGACTGGT
The DNA here is from genome assembly GCA_022824585.1 of Bryobacterales bacterium. Lineage (GTDB taxonomy): Bacteria > Acidobacteriota > Terriglobia > Bryobacterales > UBA6623 > VXMF01. Next base: position 5,086 of record JAJDZN010000004.1, read on the forward strand.
CAGAAATTGACCCCTCCATCTTGGGGACGCTGTTTGAGCGCGGACTCGACCCCGAAAAACGGTCGCAGCTCGGTGCACACTACACCGACCGCGACAAGATCATGCGTATAATCGATCCGGTCGTCGTCCAGCCGCTGCTCGCCGAGTGGGCCGTCGCCAAGCGAGAGATCGCAAAGGTTCTCGAACAGGCGGGCGAGGCCAGCACTCCAAGTGTCGCCACTCGACACCGGCGCCGGGCACGCAAACTCTTCGTTACTTTCCTCGAACGCCTGCGGGGCTTGACCGTTCTCGACCCCGCCTGCGGCTCGGGCAACTTTCTATACCTTGCGCTGCTGTCGCTCAAGGATCTCGAACACCGCGTGACCCTTGAAGGCGAGGCCATGGGCTTTCAGCGTGAGTTCCCACTGATCGATCCCTCCAACGTCAGGGGCATCGAGATCAACCCTTACGCCGCCGAACTCGCCCGCGTGTCGGTTTGGATTGGTCAGACGCAGTGGATGTTGCGAAACGGCTTCGGCGCCAGCAAGCCTGTGTTGGGCCCACTCAAGAACATCGAGTGTCGTGATGCGGTCCTGTCGATGGACGGCGGCAGGGCGCGATGGCCCAAAGCCGACGTCGTGATAGGCAACCCTCCGTTTCTGGGGGATCGGGTCATGCGGGGTCAGTTGGGCCACGAATACACCGTCTCCCTGCGCAGTGCCTACGCGGGCTCCGTTCCCACTTCAGCCGATCTGGTCTGCTACTGGTTCGCCAAAGCCGGTGCACTTCTGGCTGAACAGAAGATCGCACGAGCCGGTCTCGTTGCCACGAACTCGATCCGTGGCGGGAACAACAGGCCTGTTCTCGATCGCATTGCTGCTGACAACTCGATTTTCAACGCATGGTCGGACGAACCCTGGGTAGTCGACGGTGCAGCCGTGCGCGTGTCCTTGGTCTGCTTCGCTTCGAAGGAGGCTGGGTTGCCGGTTTTCCTCAACGGCGAAGAAACGTCTCACGTTCACGCCGACCTGACAAAGGAGAGCTTCGACCTAACGCAAGCAGGAAGATTGGCAACCAACCTGTCCGCCGCCTTCCTAGGGGTCAACAAGAACGGGTCCTTTGACGTGCCCGGCAACGTCGCTCGGGAGTGGTTGCGCCTTCCGGCCAACCCGAACGGCCGTCCCAACGCCGATGTCTTGAAGCCCCGGATAGTTGGCAAGGACCTAGTCCAGCGCTCCTCGGATCAGTGGATTATAGACTTCGGAATCATGACCGATGCGGAATCCGCGCTCTATGAAGCCCCGTTCACGCATGTCATGGAGCACGTCAAACCAGTTCGGGCAACAAATCGCGTCAAGGCGCTTAGGGAGAATTGGTGGCGGCACTGGCGACCTCGCCCCGCAATGTGGCAGGCACTGGAAGGAATGCACCGCTTCATCGTGACACCCACGCTAGCCAAACACCGGCTCTTCGTCTGGCTCCCGGCTGGCGTCTGCCCCGACCATCAGCTAATCGTCATTGCGCGCGACGACGACACGGCGTTCGGCATCCTGCACAGCCGGTTCCACGAGGTCTGGTCGCTCCGGCTCGGGACGAGTCTAGAAGACCGGCCGCGCTACACGCCCACCACGACCTTCGAGACGTTCCCGTTCCCGCCCGGCCTGACGCCGGACGTGCCGGCCGCAGAATACGCTGATAACCCGTGGGCCATGGCTGTAGCCCACGAAGCCCGGAAGTTGGTCGAATTGCGCGACCGCTGGCTCAACCCGCCGGAGTGGGTCGAATGGGTGGACGAGCCAGTGCCCGGCTACCCGAAGCGGCCGGTTCCGCGCAACGGGGACGCCGCGAAGGCTCTCAAGAAGCGGACGCTGACGAACCTGTACAACGCCCGGCCGCAGTGGCTCATCGACGCGCACCAAGCCCTTGATGCGGCTGTCGCAGCCGCGTACGGTTGGCCCTCAGACATCTCAGACGAGGACGTTCTGCGCGAGTTGCTGGCGCTCAACGGTGGCGATCACTGACCAAGATGCAGAGAGCGTTGATGCCAGAACATTCCTGCCCGATTTCACTTCTGCCCGCAATAGACGGCACAATCAACAGCCGCCAAGACCGAGGGATTCGTTCCCGGGGCATGGCCACGGCGTACCGGGGCGCGGACCGAATTACGGAGCCGGGCCGACCGCTCTGCTTCATGTCCAATAATCACGTCAGTGGGACTGTCTTGTGAGATATTGCGGTCTCTTCGGCTCTCGAGAAGATGATTGCGGAACGTTGTCGCAATTGCCGGTCGCCACACAGCGCTTTAGCGGCTGAAATCCCATCCGTGTTCCCGCTACCCGACGATGTAGTATCGCGGCTCGAGGGGGCCTGCAAGCACCCTTGCGATCTGTGGAACACACTCCTGCAGATCCCGTAGGGCCGTACTCCCGACCTCCAGCACCAGAACCGGCATGGAAGGTTGCGACTGCTGGTATCTCATGTTTCTGTCCGCCGTGACCAGAAATCGAAACCATCTACCGCGGCAGCGCGCAGCAGGTCGCCATTGGACATTCCCGACCACCCCATCCATTGCGTTGAGTAGACATCGAAGTTGGTGGGGAACTACTGCGCCAGCCTGTAGTCCAGATCCTCGTCGAACAGCACCTTCATCCGCGCTCTCCCGCCAGGACGCGGCTGGCGAGGCGTAGCGCGGCGACGGCTTGTTCGCGCCGGACTGCCGGAATCGCCTCTAGGAAGTCTGCCAAGGACTGCCCGTCCGCAAGATAGTCGAACAGTGTGGCGACCGGCACGCGCGTCCCCTCGAACCGCACGCGTCCCCAGCGCGTGTCCTCGGTCTGCACCAGCGGCGTAGCGAACACGCCTTCCTTCGGTAGGTCTTGCCATTGCGCCGGCGGCCCGCTTCCCACTTCCTTGAGAGCGCTCATCGGTGCTCTCCTCCTGCTCGGTACTCCCCGCGCCACTACGCAAAGCTTACAGCCGCCGACTTGAGGGGCTTGGACGACGTTCCGCAGCACCGCCCCTCCTTGACCCAGCTCCCATTATGGAACAGCTTCTCTCTCCTTCCGGCTGCCTCGACTCCCGCTCATTGTCCTCGGCGTCGTCCTGCTGTTCTGCCTAGGGCTGCCCGCGGACGTGCACAAGGGCGAGGGCAGGGCAATCCTGTGGGGCGGGGATCTGGACGACACCAAGCGCTACAGGCGAGCCCGCGCCCTCGCCGGTCTCGGACTGGCACTGCTGGTCGCCGAATTTCGGGCTCCAGCTTACCGGCGATCACGCCCGAGCCCGTGCCGTGGCGTCTCGTCCGCCGACGACTATAGCGGTCCGGCCCATGGCCAAACACGACATCGGAGTGACGCCCGAACGCTTTGTTGGCTCTGTGCTACAGCCCCAAGACATCCATTCGACGAAGCTTGGCTCGGGCGCCTTTCCATCGATCAGGTATTGATCGAGCCGCCGTCCACGGCGATTGTCTGTCCTGTCACGAAGTCGCTGTCCGACGACGCGAGAAAAATCAGCGCTCCGATCAGGTCGCTCGGATGCCCGTGGCGTCGGATCGCGCAGCTGGCGAGCACCGATTCGCTCGCACCCTCAAGATGGGCATCGTTTTTCAAGATGCTGTCGCTCAGGACCCAGCCGGGCG
>JAJDZN010000217.1 GCA_022824585.1 Bryobacterales bacterium
TAGCGAATTGCAACAACAATAACAGAAAATGTTGCACTGCACATATTATGGGAACAAAAATCCAGCTACAGAGCCTTCAAAACGGGGCAAAGCCCTTTAGTCTCAAGAGGTTATCGGCCAATTGGCCTATATGAAGTTCCGGCTAGGGGTTCGCGAGTACTGGAGGCTGGACCCGGAGGGAACCTTGATGGGGTCAGCGTTAGAGGGCTACGAGGCCAGCGAGGGGGAGTACGAGCCGGTGCAGCCCGTGGCGAGCAGCGACCCGGAGCGGTGGCTCCGGAGCCGGGTGCTGGGGCTGGAACTGCGCAGCCAGAGGCAGGCCCGGGCGACGGTGCTGGTGTTCCGGGATCCGCGCACGGGGGAAGAGACCGACGGTGCGCTGGAAGAAGCCGAGCGGCGGCGGCGGATCGCGGAGCGAGATGCGCGGGCAGCCAGTCAGAGGGCGAACGCGGCAGAGGAGCGGGCGAGCGCAGCACAGCAGGAGGCAAGCACGGCGAAGCAGCAGGCAATTGCGGCGAAGCAGGAGGCAATCGCGGCGAAGCAGGCGGCAAGCGTGGCGGACGAGCGAGCGCGGTCACTGGAGGAGCAACTGCGCGCCCTCACGGCCGGTACCACTCCAAGCCAACGCGACCGCTAACTGGCATGCCAGGGCACTCGACGATACCATCCGCCGGCCAGGAACTGTGGATTGGCGCTGGATTACGCGTCGACTCGTTCGCTTGGGTTCTTTATCAGGCCCGCGATCGCAGGTCTCGCTATCAATGCTGCGCAGGCGCTTGAGTTGGGATCCGGGATCTCAGCGCCTCGTTGGTCTCAAGGCGCGCCTCGCTAGCCTTCGAAGAGTGGGTGCCGGCCCGCAAGCTTTCGGTGCTCCGCGCTCGCATCCGGATCGAGAACCAAGCGCCAGGCTGGAACGGCGGGGTCAGGTGGCGGCCGTGGTGAGCGTCGGGCGGGCTGCTCCCGGACACCAATGACCGCCTTGCTACACTCGGCGTTTTGGTTATGCAGATAGCGAAGCGAATCGGACGGATGCGCGGCGAGGGCGCGTTTGAGGTCTTGGTCCAGGCCCGGGCGTTGGAAGCCACCGGCAGGGATGTCGTCCACATGGAGATTGGCGAGCCGGACTTTCCGACGCCACCGCACATAGTCGCCGCCGGCCAGAAGGCGCTCGCCGACGGCTACACCAAGTACGGTCCGACGCAGGGTGATCCGGAGCTGCGGCAGGCCATTGCCGATTACGTTTCGTCGACCCGCGGCATCCCTGTATCTGAGTCGCAAGTGGTGGTCACGCCCGGGGCGAAGCCGATCCTGTTCTTCTCGATGCTGGCGCTGCTCGAGCCCGGCGACGAGGCGATGTACCCGAATCCGGGATTCCCCATGTATGAGTCGGTGATCGGCGCTAGCGGTGCCAAGCCCGTGCCACTGCCGCTCTTGGAGAGCCGCGGGTTCTCCATCGACTTGGACCGGTTCGCGAGCCTGCTCTCGGACCGCACCCGCTTGATCATTCTCAACTCCCCCCAGAACCCGACCGGGGGCACCATTCCCCCCGAGGACCTGCAAGCAATCGCCGACATGGTCCGCGATCGCGACCTGCTCGTCCTCTCCGACGAGATCTACAACCTCATTGCGTTCGACGAGCAGCCCACGTCGATCGCTTCGCTGGAGGGAATGGCGGAAAAGACGATCATCCTGGACGGATTCTCGAAGGCGTACTCAATGACCGGCTGGCGCATCGGTTACGGCGTCTACCCCCAATGGGTGGTCGATGCAATCTGCATGCTGCAGGTCAATTCCAATTCGCACACGTCCAGCTTCACCCAGCGCGCTGCCCTGGAGGCGCTGCGCGGGCCGCAAGACAGCGTGGGCGTGATGGTGCGCGAGTTCAAGCGGCGGCGCGACGTGATAGTCGCCGGCCTCAATTCGATCCCGGGGGTTCGTTGCGCGAAGCCCGGCGGGGCCTTCTACGCCTTTCCGAACATCACCGAAACAGGGATCGACGCGACCGAGCTGGCGGGGCGGATCCTGCAGGAAGCCGGCGTGGCCTGCCTGGCCGGCAACTCTTTCGGGTCCTATGGCGAGGGCTACCTGCGATTCAGCTATGCGGCAGCGCTCGACCGTATCGAAGTCGCGCTGGAACGCATCCGGGATCTGCTGAGCTAGTTCCGGCTGGGGCCGGGCCGGACACAGCGGCGGCCTGTCTTGACCGCGCCCGCGAGCGGTCGCCGGGGTGAGCTTTGGCGCGACGCGCGGGTTGCTACGATGTTGGCCGGCGACGGCTCGGCGCGCGGCACTCATCACCGTGACGGCGTCCGCACTGCTAGCCTAATTCCCGGGTGCTTCCGCCCAGCCCGCGGAAGATCGCTGGGAGCAGATGCGCAGGCGCATGGTACGGCAGCAGATCGAGGCCCGCGGCATCCAGTCGGCGGCTGTGCTCGACGCGCTCCGCAGGGTGCCCCGCGAGCGCTTTGTTCCTGCCGAGGTTCGCGCGTTCGCAACGGACGACACGGCGCTGCCGATCGGATATGACCAGACCATTTCGCAGCCGTACATCGTCGCCTTCATGACCGAGCTGCTCGAGCTCGAGCGGCATCACAGGGTACTGGAGATCGGCACGGGCTCGGGCTACCAGACTGCGGTCTTGGCGAACCTGTGCGATTCGGTGCGCAGCATTGAGATCGTTCCCGAACTGGCTGCCAGAGCCGCCCGCGCCCTGGCCGATCTCGGGTACGCGCACGTCACGGTCGAGCAGGGAGACGGTTACCAAGGCTGGGCTGAACATGCCCCGTTCGACCGCATCATCGTCACGGCGGCGCCGCGAGCAATCCCGCAAGCGCTGGTCGATCAGCTGGCGGCCGGCGGCCGCTTGGTAGTGCCGGTCGGCCCGACCTTCGGCATCCAGGCGTTGACCTTGGTGACGAAGGACGCCGCGGGCAGGCTGCGCCGCCAGCGCCGGCTGGACGTTCGGTTCGTGCCGATGGTTCGCGCCGTCGACAAGAACTGACCGGCGAAACCAGTCTCAGGCAGTGCCGCCGAATCCTGGCGGCGGGCTCGGCGGCGGGGGCTTGTGCGGGCGAGCCCTGCGCGCGGCCAGGCCGATGCCAAGCAAGACTGCGCAGAAGCCCGCAACCAGTCTGGCGGGCAGCGCCTCGCCGAAATAGGCGGAACTGAGCGTCACCCCGCTGACCGGGGTGATGAACGAGAACGCGATCACGGTGCCGGGAGTGTGCCTGCGGATCAGATAGACCCAGGCGAGCTGGCCGGCCCCTCCGACGACCAGCCCTTGAAACAGCAGGGCAGCCCAAGTCCTCCAGTCGTGGTCCGCGCGGGACATGTAGTCAGGGATCGCCTGCCAGCCCAGCAAGAAGATCGGCAGCGCCCCGACCAGCGGCCAGAAGACGGCCTTGACATAGTCGATCCGCAGCGCGAGCTGCCGGGTGTATACCATGCGGATCGCCAGCAGCGTCGCCGCGGTCAGCACGAAAGCGTTGCCCAGCAGGGGATTGGGTGCGAGCGGGCTCTCGGTGCGCGCAGTGAGCACCCACGCCACGCCGCCGAACGCGATCACGAGCCCGGTTGCGCGCAGGAGGTTGAGCCGGTCCTCGGGCACGACCAAGGCCGAGATCAGATTGGTGGTGATGGGATAGGTGTTGAACAGGATGGCCAGCAGGACCGGGGAGGTGAAGTCGGCCCCGGTCTGGTTGGCGCTGATCTGCACCGCGAAGATCACGCTGAGCAGCGCGAGCGGGGCCAGTTCCCCGCGCCGCGGCCGGAGGCTGATCCCTTGGACTGCGGCGAACACCCAGATGCCGGCGCTGGCGACGGCGACGCGCAGGAAGGCGCCCAGCAGCGGCGGCATCGACAGCAGCACGACTTTGATCGCCACCGGGTTCAAGCCGCGAATCGTGGCGATCGACACGCAGGCCAGAATGGAGGCCAGCCCCAAGGGCTGGGAATTCTCGAGGGGCCTGGATGCCATCTTGGGCCGGCCTGTTCGGCGAGAGCGGGTCTCGCCGGCCGCGACCAGGCCGGCGGTGCGTCCGCGCCGCCGGCCCGATGCCTAGGTGCGCCCCCAGAGGTCGCGCAGGAACCGTGTCCCGTCGATGGCGATGTCGTCCATGGATGCCGCCAGATCGCGCCAGATCGCGGTCGCGGCGGACAATTCGGGAATGTGCGAGTTGAACGATTCGATGGTCAGCCAGCGGTCGTAGCCCAGCTCCTTGATGGCCTGCAGGACGCCGGGCCAGTCCACGTGCCCGGAGCCCGGCGTGCCGCGGTCGTTCTCGCAGGTGTGGACGTGCATCAGATGCTTGCCGCAAGTGCGGTAGGCGTCTCCGACTTGCTTGTCCTCTATGTTCTGGTGGAATGTGTCCAGCAAGATGCCGATGCGCTCGCAATTGACCTCGTCGACGAAGCGGTAGGCATCCGCTGCGGTGTTGAGGAAGTAGGTTTCGAAGCGGTTCAGCGGCTCGACTGCCATGGTCACGTCGGCGTCGGCGAGGTCGTCGGCCAGCGCCTGGTGGAACTCCACCCCCCACTTCCACTCGTCCTCGGTGCGGCGCCGTCCGGGCAGATAGCCGACCGGCGAATGGGTCGGGCCTGCAACTTGGTCCGCGCCTGCTTCGGCAGCGGTCCGGATTACTGTCTTCCAGTGCTCGACGGTCTTGGCGCGTACGGTCGCGTCGTCGCTGATTGGATTCATGCCCTCCGGGTTGACCGAGCAGAAGTGGAGGTTGAGCGCGTGCTCCGAGCAGGTCCTGCGCACCGCCGCGGTGTCAAGTTCGGAGGGCACGAAGACCGGGATCTCGATGCCGTCGACGCCGACCTCTTTCAGCTCGTCGAGCGGGTACTTGTCGGGCTCGAACGAGCCGGACCAAATGAGCGTGTTGACTCCGAATTTCATGGCTTGCGCATACTCCTGACGGCGTGAGCCGCCATTATCTCAGACCGTGGCTGCCTTCCTTGGGCGCCCAGCTGCGGGCCGAGACCACGCCGCCGTTGAGGCCGAGCGCAGACAGCCCGCCGAAGAAGCGGGCGTGTTCGACCTTCATGCACTGGTCCATGACCACTTCCAGTCCCGCCTCGCGCGCGCGCCGCGCCGCTTCTTCGTGCACGATGTCGAACTGCATCCAGACGACCTTGGCCCCGGTTGCGACCGCTTCCTCGACGATGGCCGGCACGAATTGCGGCGGACGAAAGATGTCCACCACCTCGACCGGTTCCGGGATTGCGCTTAGGCTGGGGAAGCAGGGCCTCCCCAGGACGGTCTTGGCGCGGGGATTGACGGGCACGATGTCATAGCCGCGATTGGCTAGGTAGACCGCCACGAAATGGCTTGGCCGCAAGGGGTTGGCCGAGACGCCGACCAATGCGACCCGCCGGTAGCGGCGCAGGATGGCGAGTCGATCCTGCGGGCCCGCCGACAGGGCTTTCCACGAGCCGCCGCTGGTGGAGCCCACGCTGCCGCCAGCCAAACTGCACACCAAGCCAGACATGCGCCGACACCGCGCGCCCGGCGCGGTGCTGAAATCGTAGCAGGTGCGGCAGACTGCGAGCCGCGCCTTCACAGGACGCGGCGCTTGTTGCCGTCGCGCAGCGTGACCTTCTGCTTGTCGAAGTGTTCTAGTAACGGGATCGCGTACTTGCGGCTAACGTTGGCGAGCGCCTTGAACTCGCCGACGTCGACGAGCTGGCCCCGCAGCGGGGCCAGCCGAGCCAGCAGCGCATCGACCGCCTCGCTGTGGAAGACTAGGTCTGCGTTGATTCGCACCAAGACGCTTTCCCGCAGCAGCGCCGCCAGGATGCGCCGGGCGCGGCCCGAGTCGATCGGGAGGGTGGGGAGCAGATCCTTGAGCAGCGGAACCTGCAAGCCGGCCTGTGCGAAGGCGGCGATGAGCATTTCCTTGGCTTCGCGCTCGTCGCTGCCCAGGCGTATCTCGTGATCGGCCAACTTGACCAGCTCGCCATCCAGCTCCACCTTGCGCTCGGCTTGCAGGCGCCGCAGGATGTGATCCGCGAAGAACTCCGGCGCATCGCCGAACTCGCCGCTTCGCAGAGCCTCGACGGGGACGCCAGACTCCAGCGGGTTGGCTTTGTGAAACCGGGCCAGCGCCTTCAGCAAGCGGTCTTCGGCTGCCTTGGCGCGGCTCTCGGCACAGACCCAGAGCGGGTTGTCGCGGAGCACTCGGACAGACTCGCAGGCCTGCCCGATGGAATGCCACTCCGGTTCCCGGCGGCCCGTGGTCGCGGTCAGGTCCGTACCGGCTATGCCGAACGCCTGTCCCGCGCAGAGCGCTTCCAAGATGGTGGCCGGGTCTCCCTCCCGAAACGCCTCCAGGGCGGGCCGCCAGTTGTCCTTCTTGCGGTGCCGGCCGGCGTGCGGGTGCAGCACGGTGCCGCCCGCGATCGTGGTCAGCGGAGAGAACTGCCGCAAGATGAAGCGGTCTCCCGAGACCGCCACGAGCGCATGGTCTAGGCGCAGTTGGACGAAGGCCGACTCGCCCGGCTTGAGGCTGGACTGGCGTCCCGATGCTTCGAGTAGGTACGCCTTGCCCACGGTCTCGGCAGTGCCCAGATGCACGTGTACCGGGGCGGCGTGCTTGAGCGGCTTGGCCGACGGCAGCAGTTCTATGTGAGCGTCGAGCCGCTCTGTTGGCGCGAAGAGGCGCGGCTCGGCCAGGCACATGCCTCGCCCTAGGTCCGACTTGGCTATACCGCCGAGATTGATTGCCGTGCGCTGCCCGGCCCGTGCTGTCTCGACCGACTCTCCGTGCACCTCCAAATTGCGGACCCGGGCCTGCTGCTGGCCGGGCAAGATCTCCACGGCATCCTCGACGCGCAGCTGGCCGCTGGCCAGCGTTCCCGTCACCACCGTGCCAAAGCCTTTCATGGTGAACACCCGGTCCACCGGCAGGCGCAGCGGTTCACTGTGGCCGCGTTCCTCGACGTCGTCTGCGATCTTGCGCAGCGCTTGGCACAGATCTTTCGTGCCCGCGCCGGTAACGCTGCTGACCGGGATGAGCGGCGCGCCATCGAGGAACGAGCCGGCCACGAATTCCTCGACCTCCAGCCTGACAAGTTCGAGGATTTCCTGATCGACCGCATCAGCCTTCGTCAGCGCGACCAGGCCGTGCCGGATTCCCAGCAGGCGGCAGATTTCGAAGTGTTCGCGGGTCTGCGGCATCACGGACTCGTCCGCGGCCACGACCAACAGGACGATGTCGATCCCTCCAACGCCGGCCAGCATGTTCTTGATGAAGCGCTCGTGGCCGGGCACGTCCACGAAGCCGATGCGCAGATCGTCGCCCAGGTCCAAGCTGGCGAAGCCGAGATCAATGGTGATGCCGCGCCGCTTTTCTTCTTCCCACCGGTCGGTGTCTGTTCCGGTCAGTGCTCGGACCAGCGATGTCTTTCCATGGTCGATGTGCCCGCTGGTTCCGACGATGACGTTTTGCTTGGCGCTGGCCATTGAGGCGTTTGCTCCACTGTAGCGTGCAGATTCTTCCGGCTGCCCGTGCGCTGTTGGGTCAGAATAAGTGCAGTCGGTCTTCCATGCGTGCGCGAGTCCTTTGTGCGCCCCTGCTGGTTGCGGCGGCCGCCGCCCAGCCCTTGGAGATCGTCAATCTCCACGGCGACATTCACGTGGAGGTCGTCCTCGGAAACCGCGTCCAGATGTGGCGCTCCGGGTCGCAATCGCGCGATTCGCAGGGCATTGCCGTCAGCCGCTCTCCCGCCCGGCTGTTGGTGCAGGCCCTGTCTCCGGAGGACAAAAGCCCGCATATCGAAGTGCGCGTGCCTCTAGCCGTGCCGTTCACGGTCACTACCGATGCCGGCGACATCAGCATCGTCGGGATGGTCAAGCGGGCCGATGTGCAGTCGGCGCGGGGCTCACTCTCGCTGGCTGTACCGCTGGATGTGACGATCTTGAATCTGGAGTCCAGCCAACGTCCGGAGGACGTAGACACGCCCCCTGAGCGCACGCTGCCGCTGCTCTCGTATGCGCTCGGTCGGAACTTGCGGTCATGGAGGCTGACCCAGAAAGGGCGCTCTCACGGCCTGTCCTATGGAGTCGTTGACGCGCAGCTTCACGCGCCTCCGGTGCTGCGCGTCCGCAATTGGGAAATCCCCCCCGAGTGGCCGCTCAGGCCCCACACCAAATCGAGAGACGTGGTGGCCCGGCTGCTGGCGCAGTCCGAGCGACGCCGAGGGGCCCGGCCAGCCGCGCCGCCTGAGAGGCGGCCCGCTCCCCCGAGCGATGCTCGATCCCACAGCGGCAGTTCGGAGTCCCTATTCCGGTCGGAAGTTCGCATGGTGAGCATGAGCGTGGCTGTCAGTGACAGCGGTGGCCGTCCCATGCTTGGCTTGGGCAAGAACAGCTTTGTCGTCGAAGAGCAGGGCCGGCGGCAGGATATCCGCGTGGCTGATCCCGAGGAGTCGCCCTTCAACCTAGCCGTGCTCTTGGACCTTAGCGGCAGCACGGCAAGAGACCTGGAGCACATGCGCCAGGCGACGCGGCGCCTGATCGATCTGGCCCGGCCGCACGACAGGGTGGCTCTGTACGCCATGGCCGAGGGCATGTTCCACCGGCTCACTCCGCTGACTTCGGATCGAGAAGTGCTCATCGAGCGCCTCCGCAAGCTGCCGTACCCCATCGGCGGATCGCCTCTGTGGGACACGATCTTGCTGGCCTACGACGACGAGCTTGCCGCTCTTGCAGGGGAGCGCAACGCGCTGGTGGTGATCAGCGACGGGATCGACAATCGCATCAGCGGCCACGACGCCCCTTCGGTGCTGAGCGCTTCGCGCCTGGTTCAGACGGCCGGCGAGATGGACGCCCGCATCTATCCGATCTTCTTGCTCTCGGGGGAGCGCTTCGGGCGCAACTGGTCCAACAGGGCACGCAAGCGAATGGAGTCGTTAGCGCAGAAGACGGGCGGGAAACTGTTCACGGCCCGCTCCGTGGCAGACATCGATCCGGTCCTGCCGCACCTTGCGCAAGAAATGCGCAGCGTTTACGAGATCGCCTACTATCCGGCCGACCAAGAGTTCGACGGGAGTTGGCGGCGCGTGACCATCAAGGTCGATGCTCCCGGCGCCAGAGTCCGGGCGCGGCCGGGGTACTTCGCGGAATAGGGTCAAGACTACTCACGCTCAGCGCATGCATCGTCCTGTGAAGGACGTGATGGCAGGCATGAGGAATCCAGATTACTCCAAAGTCACAGCCCACTGAAAGCGGGGAACATCTGCCGATCAGGCGCCTGATCTAATCAACATGAAACACCTGCTTGATGCATGCTAAGCATCTGACCAGAAACGAGTTAACTATGTCTAAAGATCGTGTCCAATTCCAGCCGCTGCGCGGCGGTGTGGAACTTGATGACGCCTGTCTGCGCGGGGAGACCAGCGGGGGCAAGCGGCGGCGCGGCACGGCCCTGCCATGGGGGACGACGATCAGATGCGCCAGAGAACGCAGAAACCGTTGCGCCGGAGCCGCGTGCTCGTCTATGATCGGCGCGTTGGGATGGCCAAGGCCAAGATCCCAGAGCAAACAGAGAACGCTCCACGCTCGCCAGCATTGTCCATGAAAAGACTCCACCACCTCTTCCTCTGCTCCCTCCTGGCCTCCGCCCTGTGCGCCCAGTCCAGCGCCGATCCGCGGAGCCGCCGTAACAAAGGAACGAATCTCAAGCCTGCAACCGTGGCCGTGTTCGCTCCTGAAGACTTCTACGGGATGCCCTATCGGCTGATCCAACCGCTAGAGATCGAGGATGGTGTTCGCTACCCCGTGATTCTGAACCTGCACGGCCGAGCCGGTATCGGGGACGATAATCTCAGCTCGCTTCGCCCCTGGTCAGCCACCTTCGCCGATCCGGAATGGCGCGCCGCGTATCCCTGTTTCGTGGTCACGCCGCAATCTTGGTCATCCTGGGCGGCATTCAACGAACGCCCTCCGGCATTGACACCCGAGATCATCGCGCAGTTTCCGAAGATCTGGCAGCGCTTCATGCAGGCGCGATCCTCTGACGGAGCTGAGTTGTCCACCGGCAGTCTGACCATGACATTCCTACTGCTGGATCAAATGGCGAGGGAGTTCCCGATCGATACCGACCGGGTCTACGTATTGGGACATTCCATGGGAGGATTTGGCAGCTGGAATGCGATCTGGACGGATCCAGAACGGTTTGCCGCGGCCGTTCCAAGCGCCGGCGGGCTGCCTCCGTGGAAAGACCCGGCGAAATTCAAGAACGTTCCAGTCTGGGCCTTCCATGGGACCGACGATCCGACCGTGCCGTACGCGTTCAGCCAACAGATCTTTGACCGACTCGCTGAAGTCGGCGGCAACATCAAGCTGACCGCCATGGACGGCGTTAGGCACGGCTCCGCCACCCACGCCTTCGTCTATGAAGGCGATGAGCCGGAGAAAGGCTGGATAACGTCCAGCGCCAGCGAGCAATGCGACCCGACCCCCAGGATCTGGGACTGGCTCTTCCGGCAGAAACGATAAAGAGCGTACTCGTTCTCGATGCATTGGCCGACAGGGCACTCGCCCGAGCCGCAGGTGTCGAGGGCCTGTCCGTCTTGGGGGCTGAGGCCCGATGCCTGAAGGCAGGCGGCGGCTCCGAGTCCATCATTTCGGATTGCGTGCTTGCGCAGGTGCTTGTATGGAGCATCCCCGCCCTGCAATGCCGGAGTGGCGGTGGGGTTCTCGTGGGACCATGTTGCCGAATCCGCAGGCAAACACTCGGGCACGTGTGCCCTTGCTAGACTGTTGCTCGCAATGCGGTCTCGGCGATCGTTCCTAACCATGCTCGGCGGCGCATCACTAGCGCCCCGAGTAGCCCTGCCCCAAACGAAGGGAAAACTAAAGATCACCTCGGTCGAAGCGGTGCCGGTGCGACTGTGGTCGCGCTCCTCGCAGGGACGCTTGCCAGAATTCAAGGGACCGTACGATCCGGCCCGCTGGCGCTACAGCGGGCCGTATTCGCAGCTCGCCAGCGCGATCGTGGTCGTCATCAAGACTGACCAAGGCATCACCGGATACGGATTCGGCGCTGGCGGCGGGGCTGCCGCCGAGATCATCCACGGCCACCTCCGGCACCTGTTGGTCGGCAGTGACCCGCTCAACGTCGAGTTGCTGTGGGACCAGATGTACTCATCCGGCATCTACTACGGCCGGCGCGGCGTCTTCGTGATGGCATTGAGCGGAATCGACAACGCGCTCTGGGACATCGTCGGCAAGTACGCGGAGACACCGGTCTACAAGCTCATCGGCGGCGCGACCCAAGAGAAGGTGCCCGGCTATATCACGAACTCCGATCCCAGCGTGGGCCTGGGCCTGGGCTTTGAGAACTTCAAGCTGGGGATACCGGAAGGGGTCTTGAACGGCGCCGCCGGCATGGACCGGATTGAAGCCAGGATCAAGCGTGCGCGCGACGCGATCGGGCCGGAGCGCACGTTGATGATCGACTGCGGCTGCCGCTGGAACGACATCGGCTACACGCTGGAGATGGCCGAGCGGCTGGAGCCGCTGGGCCTGTACTTCATCGAGGAGCCGCTCTCGCCCGACAACATTCTCGGCTACAAGCGGCTGGTGGACGAGATCGACAGTACGCTGATCGTCAGCGGCGAGCACGAATACACGCAGTACGGCTACCAGATGCTGCTGCACCATGGCGGCACGGAGATCCTCCAGCCGGACATCAGCTGGTGCGGCGGCCTCACCGCGCTGCGCAAGATAGCCGTCATGGGCGCCGAGCGCGGCCTGCCGATCATCCCGCATCGCGGCAGCAGCCTATACGGCATGGCTATTGTCCTGACTGCGAATGCTCCGCTGGCGGAAAGCTTCGGCACAGGAGACGACGCGACAGACCTGATGCTGGCGATGTCATCGCCGTTTGAGGATGGTTACTACTATGCGAAGGACAATCCTGGGTTCGGTACAGACCTCACAGACAAGTTGGTCCGCGACCACGCGGGCAGCAGCGCGCTCTAGCCTGGCAGGCCGCCAGCCCGGCCTGTCGCGCCGCCAGTGGCTGGCAGCGTTCGCGCTCGCGCCCGGACTGCGTGCGCTGGCCGCGGATCCGGATGACTTTCGAGGCATCTACCCGATCGTTGCCACGCCTTACCACGAGGATGGCAAGGTGGACTTGCAGACCCTCGCCAAGGAGGTTCGCTTTCTGGATCGGGCGGGCGTTCACGGTATCGTCTGGCCGCAATTGGCAAGCGAGTATGCGCTGCTGACGTTCGAGGAGCGCATCGCGGGTGCCGAGGCCATCATGGAGGCCTCCAAGGGGCTGCGGCCCAAGGTCGTGATCGGCGTGCAAGCCGCCGACACCGAGACCGCGGTGCGCTACGCCGAGCACGCCAAGTCGATCGGTCCGGATGCCATGATCGCCCTGCCGCCTCGGAAGGGCCGCCAGACGGAATTCGATCTGGACGCCGTGGCCCGTTACTACCAAGCCGTCGCCGAGGCGGGCGGGCTGCCGATGTTCATGCAGGCCATCGGCAACATGAGCGTCGACTTCGTGGCGCGCATGGTGCGGGAAATCCCCAACCTGCACTTCGTCAAAGACGAGGCCGGCCATACCCTCAGCCGCTTGACCGAGTTCGCCGAGCTAGAGGGGCCGGATCGCCCGCGGGCCTTCACCGGCGGCCATGGCCGCACGCTGATCGAAGAGATGGCGCGCGGATCGGCGGGCACGATGCCCGCCGCGTCTTGGGTAGACCTGTACGTCAAGGTCTGGGACCTGTGGCACGCCGGGCAGCGCAGCGATGCAATGGAGATGTTCTCTAGAGCTCTGCTACTGATTGCCAAAGCGAGCGCCCACGGTCTCCCCGCGCTGGCGTACGTGCTGCACTTGCGCGGAGTGTTCCCTAACTGGAAGGTGCGCACTACCGGGGCCCGCGAGCTGGACCGGCACGCTCGCGAGCAGCTCGAGGCGACGCTGGATTTCGTGCGACCCCACCTGACCACATGATGGCACTGGGCAAGTTGCTGGTAGCCGCCGGTTTGGCGCTGCTGGTGCTGGGCGCGATGATTCTGCTTGCGCCGAGGTTGGGCCTGCCCGCGCCCGGCAAGCTGCCGGGGGACCTTGTCTACAAGAGCCCGCGCTTCACCCTTTACTTCCCGTTGGCCACCTGCGTCGCCATCAGCGCGATTCTCACCGCGCTGTTGTACTTCGCGGGACGTCGCTGAGAGCACCCGTTATACGTGTGCGAACGGACTGCAGCCTCGCTGTCTGGAGCTATGGGATGATGTAGCCGTCATGCGCGCCTTGGCACTAGTGTTCGGCTTCCTAGCCACCGTTTTTTCCGTCCCCGCCCTTGCCGGGGAGCCCTCCGCGGAGATTCCGTTCAAGAAGCGGGTGATCGATCTGGGCAGGAACGAGCCCTGCGCGGTGGCAGATCTCAACGGCGACGGCTACCTGGACATCGTCTCTGGCGAGAACTGGTTCCGTGGACCGGAATTCCAACCCAAGAAGTTCCGCTCGTTCTATTTCTTCAACAACTACATCGACGACTTCTCCGACATGCCGTTCGATGTCGACAGGGACGGCCACGTTGACGTGGTGAGCGTCTCTTGGGGGGAGCGGAAGATCGCGTGGTGGCGAAACCCCGGCCGGGCAATCGGCGATTGGGTCGAGCAGCGCATCCACGAAGGGCTCCCGGTCGAGTTCGCGTTGCTGGTGGACTTGGACGGCGATGGGATCGCTCGGGAGGTGCTGCCGCAATTCGGGGGCAGGCCAGCCGACAAGACCTCGTGGTTTGAGTCGCCCGGACCGGATGGCAAGTGGGTCGAGCACGCGGTCAAGCTCGCCGCCGACGGGCACGGGATCGGGGCCGGCGACGTGAACGGCGACGGACGCATGGACATTCTTACGCCCAAGGGCTGGCTGGAAGGGCCCGCGGACCCGCGCAAGACGCCGTGGGACATGCATGCCGAGTTCGAGGTCGAGGAGCACGCGGGCTTCCTGCACGTGCTGGACATCGATGGCGACGGCCTCAACGACATCATTGCGCCTCACGCCCACAGCTATGGCATTTACTGGCTCAAGCAGGTTCGCGGGGACTCTGGCCAGCGCGCCTGGGAGCGGCACACGATCGACGACTCCTGGTCACAGGCGCACGCCTCGACCATGGCCGACCTGACCGGCGACGGGCGTCCGGAACTCATTACCGGCAAGCGGTTCTTCGCGCATAACGGCCACGACAAGGGCGGGCGCGAGCCCCTCGGGCTGTACTGGTACGAGTACGCGAACAACGGCAAGCAGTGGGAATGGCTGCGCCACACGATCCACTACGGCGGCCGCGTGGGCACCGGCATGCAGATTCCGGTGGTCGATATCGACAAGGACGGCGACTTGGACATCGTCGTCGGCGGCAAGGGCGGCGTCTTCCTGTTCGAGAACCTCACGCGCTGATCGCCCGGCTGCGTCGTCTGCCCAGGCTCAGGCAAGCGCTGCCAGCGCGATGTCGTCGAACGAGAAGTCCGGCGGGTCCCGAAGCGTGCCGTCGGCGCCGCTGTACCACTGCCATGTCTGGCGCAATCCATCGGCCAGCGACACCGGTTCGAAGCCCAGCTCCTCGCGTGCACGCGTCACATCTAGGGTGATGGGAGGCATGTCGAAGTACTGCCCGAAGTAGTACGGCGGCTGGAAGACCTGACCGCCCAGCTCTTGCGCAGTCTCGCGCGGGATGTAGCGCAGGTCGGGTTCGATGCCAGCCGCCTCGCCGAGCATCCGCACGAATTCATCCTGCCGCACGGGCCGGACGTGCGCGACGTTGTACGCTCGGCCGGCCGCCACCGAGTTCTCGGCGGCCAGCAGCGCGGCATCGACCAGGTCCCTGACAAACACGAAATGCATCAAGCGGCTGCCGTTCCCCGGCACCAAGATCGGGCGTCCCGCGGACAGGCGGTCCCAGAAGAACGCTTCGCGATAGAACGGATTGCGCGGACCGTACACAAACGGCGGGCGGAGAGTTGCGGTCGGCACGCCTCGCTCGGCATACAGCCCCAGCAGGGCCCGCTCGGAGTCCGCCTTGTTGCGGCAATAGATATCAGGACAGTCGGGTTTCGCTAGCGGTGCTTCCTCGTCACGGTCGAGACCGTCGCCGTAGGCCGCGCAGCTGGAGACGAAGACGTACCGGCGCAAGTTGTCTCCGCAGGCTGCGGCCGCGGCAAGAACTTGGTCCCCGGTGGTGCCGCGCTGCCAGTCGTAGACGTTGTCGAACACCAAGTCGTAGCCGCCCTTGACGGCCTTCGCCACGGCAGCCGTGTCGTTGCGGTCGCAGTGGATCTCCCGCGCGCGGCCGGCGAACGGATTGTGCCGGCTGCGGTGCAGGATGGTGACATCGTCGCCGCGCTCGAGCAGGCGTGCGACGAGCGCTTGGCCGATGAACAGCGTGCCGCCGATCACCAACACGCGGTCCATGCTTGGATCCTGGGATCTGTTCCGAGGTCCTGCTAGGCCTTGGCGCGGACCCGCAGTGCGATGCCCACTTCGGCCAGATTTCGGTCTGGCACCGTATTCGGCGCTTCGCACATCAGATCGGTGCCCTTGGCGGTCTTGGGGAAGGGGATCACGTCGCGGATCGTAGCCTCTCCGGCGAGCAGCATGACCAAGCGGTCCAGTCCCAGCGCTATGCCTCCGTGCGGGGGCGTGCCGTACTGCAGCGCTTCCAGGAAGAAGCCGAAGCGATGGTTCGCTTCCTCGGCAGCGAGTCCCAGAGCCTCGAAGACCTTCGACTGCACGTCCTGGCGGTGGATACGGATCGACCCCGAGCCCAGCTCGACTCCGTTGAGGACCAGATCGTAGGCCTTGGAGCGGCACGCTTCCGGATCGGAGATCAACTTGTCGATATCGTCGTCGTGGGGCGAGGTGAACGGATGGTGGGCCGGCGTCCAGTCGCCCTCGTTGGCGTCCCACTCGAACATCGGAAAGTCGGTGACCCACAGGAAGCGCAGGTCATCGTCCTTGAGCAGGCCGTGGCGATCCGCGAAGGCTGTCCCGACAAGTTGCTTGAGGCTGCCCGCCGCAGCCAAGACAGCTTGGTCGGGGCGCGGCCCGGAGGCGGGTTTCGCGCCCGTGACTAGCACGAGAAAATCCTGCTCGTCGGCTTCCAGGCGGTCCCTGACCGCCTTCATCTGCTCCGGCATCTTCTTTGACAGGCCCCGGAAG
Source organism: Bryobacterales bacterium (assembly GCA_022824585.1). Taxonomy (GTDB): domain Bacteria; phylum Acidobacteriota; class Terriglobia; order Bryobacterales; family UBA6623; genus VXMF01. Next base: position 16,176 of record JAJDZN010000217.1, read on the forward strand.
TCGTCGAATATTCTCAGGTTCTGCTCCGCGGCGAATTCGCGGAATTGTTCGCGTTCGCGCCGGGTCAGCTGCCCGACTGCGGGAGTGCGGATTGCGACCAGCGGGCCCTGCATCGGGAGGTCTTCCGGAGCCAACAGGTCCGTCACCACGGCCATCGGTGGCAGGCGCAGGTCGGGCTTGTCGCTGCCGTAGCCTTCCATCGCTTCGGCGTAGGTCAGCCGCGGCACTGGCAGGTCCGGCTCGCGGGCCCCGGCCGCCGCGCACACGCTTGTCATCAGCCCCTCGACGACGGCCAGCACGCCGTCTTCGTTGACGAACGACATTTCGACGTCGATCTGGGTGAACTCGGGCTGCCGGTCGGCGCGCAGGTCCTCGTCGCGGAAGCAGCGCACGATCTGGAAGTACCGGTCGTAGCCGCCGACCATCAGCAGCTGCTTGAACAGTTGCGGAGACTGGGGCAGGGCATACATCGAGCCGAGCTGGATGCGGCTCGGCACTAGGAAATCCCGCGCGCCTTCCGGCGTCGAGCGGGTCATGAAGGGGGTCTCGATCTCCAAAAACCCCTGGTCGCTGAGTGATTCGCGAACGGCTGCGTTGATGTCGTGGCGCAGTTGGATGTTGCGCTGCATGCGGGGGCGGCGCAAGTCGATGTAGCGGTACTTGAGGCGCGTGTCCTCGCCGACGCTCGTGCGATCCTCCTCGTCGAGCTGGAACGGCGGCGTCTTGGAAGTGCTCAGAACCGTCAGCTTCTCGGCGACCAGCTCGACCGTGCCGGTGTCGAGATTCGGGTTGTAGGTCTCTTCGGAGCGGCGAATGATCGGCCCCTCCACGGCGATCACGTACTCGCTGCGCAGGGCCTCCGCGCGCCCGTGGGCCTCCGGGTGGGTCTCGGCGTTGAAGACGACCTGCGAGATTCCGCTGCGGTCGCGCAAGTGCAGGAAGAGCAAGCCCCCGAGGTCGCGCTTGCGGTGAACCCAGCCCATCAAGACCGCGCTCGTCCCGATGTCGGAGTCGCGGATTGCCCCGCAATAGTGGGTTCGCTCCAGCGATCCCAGGGGCTGGGCCTGGAGGGCTTCTGGCTCTTGATCCGGCATCAGGTCTCGTCCAGGTACTCGCGCGACAGCTCGACGTAGTGCTCGGCGTTCGTGCGCGTGCGTTCCAGCTCCTCGTCACTCACGCTGCGCTTGACCTTGGCGGGCACTCCGGCCAGCAAGCTGCGGGGCGGCACCACTGTGCCGCCTAGGACCACCGCTCCGGCCGCAACGATCGAACCGGCTCCGATGTGTGCCTTGCTCAAGATGGTCGAGCCCATGCCGATCAGACAGTCGTCCTCGACCACGCAGCCGTGGACCGTGCAGGAGTGGCCGACCACCACGCGGTCGCCGATCGTCAGCGGCGCGTCTGCGTCCTCGTGCAGGCAGCTGTTGTCCTGGATGCTGGTGTCTTCGCCGATGGTGACCTTGGACGTGTCGGCCCGCACGGTGACGTTGCACCACACGCTGGACTGGGCGCCGACGCTGACATCCCCGATCAGCACGGCGCTCGGGTCGATATAGGCGCTGGGCGCGATTGCTGGCCGAGCGCCACGAAGACTTCGAATCATGGCAATCCGAGGATCCGCTGCGGCCTGGGGAGAAGAGTGTGAGGGGCCGGGTCAGGCTGTCACATCACCGAGCGGCGAACTGACTTCAAACATAGCACCACGAGGCAGGCGTTGGAAAGGTCGGAACCCGCTCGTGCGTCGAGTCTCGACGCGCCCACATCAATCCCGGCAGCTACGACGGGGTCGGGACCGGCCGTTCCCAGCCCACTGTCCTCTTGCGCTTCGGGGTGTCACGCAGGCCTCCGTTCAGGTCGCGCAGGAATGGCTGCGACCGGCCTCCCTCCGCTGGCGGGGGAAGGAGCTGCGAGCAGCCGCAGCGGCGGCTCACCCCACCTGCGGTACTGCGGTGAGAGGGTCCCAGAAACCGGCGGCTCCCCTCGGCATGTCCCTGAGATGAGAGCAGTGAACGGAGCACGCCCCGACATCGCTCTCGCACCGGTCCTCCCGTTTGTGTGCGAGATCGTGTCTCGTGGCAGCGCAACCGCTTCATGTGTTGATTTCCGCAGTAGATATGCTGGAAACATGTAATTATCCGCATATAATATGCTGAAACTGTTACCCAAATGGAACCGCTGCCGCGCCATCTCGACCTTGGTCCGGATCTGAACAGCCGTTCCGTATTCCTCTTCGGGCCGCGACAGACCGGGAAGACCACTTGGCTGCATCAGCGCTTTCCCAACTCTCCGTTTTTCGACCTGCTGCACGGCGAGGTCTTTCTGCGCCTGTCGCGCGATCCCGGGCGGCTGCGCCAGGAACTCGCGACCGTGGACCCCGCCTCCGGCCCCGTATTGATCGACGAGATCCAGAAACTGCCCAGCTTGCTCGACGAGGTGCACGGCCTGATCGAGAATCGCCGGTTCCGGTTCGTCCTGGCGGCAAGCAGCCCGGTCAAGCTGCGCCGCGGCGGCGTGAACCTCTTGGGAGGCCGCGCCCGGACCAGGCGGATGTTTCCGTTCGTCTCCGCGGAGGTGCCCGATTGGGAACTGCAGCGGGCGATCAACTTCGGCGGGATTCCCTCCATCTACTTCTCGGACGAGCCCATGGAAGACCTCCGAGCCTACTGCGGCAACTATCTGCGGCTGGAGATTCAGGCGGAGGGGCTGGTGCGGGGGATCGAGCCCTTCTCGCGCTTTCTCGCAGCCGCGGGTGCGAGCTACGCGCAGCCCATCGTCTTCGAGCGGTTGGGGTCCGACGCAGCCGTCCCGGCGCGCACGGTCCGCGAGTACTTCCAAGTGATCGAAGATACCCTCCTCGGGACGCTGCTGCCGCCGTTCGTTCCCCGCAAAGCGCGCCGCAAGCCGGTTTCCCGCGCCAAGCTGTTCTTCTTCGATGTCGGGATCGCCAACGCACTGGCGTCGATGGGCGAGATTCTCCCGGGCAGCCCGACGTTCGGTCCCGCCCTTGAGCAACTCGTCTTCTGTGAGTTGAGTGCCTGGCTCGCCTACGCACGCGACCAGCGGGGGCTTGCCTATTGGAGAACAGAGGACGGCTCCGAGGTGGATTTCGTGATCGGCGACGAGGTTGCGGTCGAGGTTAAGGCGACCAGTTCCGTGAGCCGGCGTGACCTGACTGGATTACAACGTCTCGCAGCCGAAACAACCGTGAAGCGGCAGTTCTTGGTCTGCCGGGAGTCTGTGCCTCGGCTCATTGGCGCTGTCCAGATCCTACCGATCGAGGATTTTCTTAAGTGCCTTTGGGACGGCGAACTCCTCGCCTGACTGCCACAGCTGCCACTCCGTTTCGTCTGAAGAGCCCCGAGGGCGACCCGTCCAGACGACGAAATGGCTCCCCGCCAGCGGCTCCACGGGCGTCAGGCTGAGCCCCGCCCGAGACGTGCTGGCGACGATCCGAAGTCATGCCCGGCACGATTGCCGAGGCCGACGCCCGGCGTAGCCGCTGGCATGGCACGAAATTCCAAGCTCAAAAGCTCGGCGCGCAGGCCGCCGTAAGATGGGAGAGCGAGTCCATGCCGGAACAAATCGTCAAGCAGCGGTCACGAGGCTTCATTTGCGTGAACGCCCATCCCGCGGGGTGCGCCCGGAACGTGGAACGGCAGATCTCGCATGTGCGGAGCAGCATGCCTTCGAGGCCGTCGACTCGCTTGCGCAACGTCTTGGTCCTGGGGGCGTCGACCGGTTATGGCCTGTCGACGCGCATCGCGACCGGCTGGGGCTTGGGGTGCCGCACGCTGGGCGTGTTCTTCGAGAAGCCTCCGGCTGGGCGGCGCACCGCAAGCGCTGGCTACTACAACTGCGTTGCCCTGCATCAAGCTGCCGAGCGCGACGGGCTGTGGGCGCGCAGCGTCAACGGCGACGCTTTCTCCGACGAGATCAAGCAAGAGGTCGCGCAGGTCATCGAACAGTCGATGGGCAAGGTGGACCTGGTCGTCTACAGCCTCGCATCGCCCAAGCGCACCAATCCCAGAACAGGTGTCACGCACACTTCCAGCCTGAAGGCCATCGGGTCGCCGTTTACGGGAAAGACCGTCGATCTGAGCGGCGGAACGGTGGGCACAGCATCGGTCGAGGCGGCCACACAAGCGGAGATCGACGAAACCGTGGCGGTCATGGGAGGCGAGGACTGGCGCTGGTGGGTCGAAGGGCTTGCCGACAACGGGTTGCTGGCGCAGGGCGCGCAGACGCTGGCCTACAGCTACTACGGCCCTGCGCTGACGTGGCCGATTTACAAGGACGGCACCATCGGCGCGGCCAAGCAGGATCTCAAGGCAACTGCCGACAGTCTGAACGCCAGGTTGGAACAAGAAGTCGGCGGAGCTGCCTGGGTGGCGGTCAACAAGGCCGTCGTCACGCAAGCATCGGCGGCGATTCCGGTCGTGCCTCTGTATGTGAGCCTGCTGTTTCAAGTGATGAAGGCCAAGGGGGTCCACGAAGGCTGTATCGAGCAGATGACTCGCTTGGTCCGGGACCACCTTGCCGCGGAACGCGGGCCGCGATGTGACGCAGACGGACTGATCCGCCTCGATGATCTCGAAATGCGCGCCGACGTTCAGGAGGAGGTCGCCGGGCTGTGGCCCATGGTGGAGACCGACAACTTGGCGGAATTGGCGGACTTTGCGGGATTTCGCCGGGACTTCAACAACCTCTTCGGTTTCGACGTGGACGGCGTCGACTATGGCCTGCCGGTCGAGACCGAGGTGTTCTTGCCCTAGACTGGAGGATTTCCACCATGGCCCCCGAAAGCAACGTGCAGCACCGCAGGCTCGCCGCGGAGCGGGGTCCGGTGACGCTCGCGGTTGTGACCGTCAGTGACAGCCGGACGCCCAAGACCGATGCCAACGCGGCATTCCTCACAGAAGCTGTCGAACAGTCCGGCAATCTGCTGCACTCGATTCGCATCGTGCCGGACGAGCCCGATCAAGTGGCGGCGGCGCTGGACGAGCTGGCGGCCGAGGAACAGGTGCAGGTCGCGCTCTTCAACGGCGGTACCGGCATTTCGCGCCGGGATCGAACCTATGATGTTCTCAGTCGCGCGATGGAAAAGGAGCTGACCGGCTTCGGCGAGCTGTTTCGGATGCTCAGCTATGACCAGGTCGGCGCCTCTGCGATGCTCTCGCGGGCCACGGCCGGCGTCTACCGCGATACGGTTGTGATCTCCACGCCGGGCTCTCCCGCCGCCGTTCGGCTCGCCTGGGAGAAGCTGATTCAGCCGGAACTGGCCCACCTGGCCTGGGAAATCACCCGCTAGCGAGTGGCTATACTCGGGCTAGTGCCGGAGGCAGCGTGAGATCCCTGCACCCTCGCGTGTTCATCACGCTGATCTCATTGCTAGGGCTGGCTTGCTCTGACGAGGCACCCCGGTCGGCAGCCGAAATCGAAGCGGCCGTAGAGAGCTACTTGGCCGAGCGCACGGACCTGCGGCTCGACCAAATGCAGGTCAAGGCGGATCGCATCCGCTACGACGGAGACCATGCCACCGTCTCGGTTTCTATCGTGGCTTCGGACGATCCCAAGGCGGCCATGAAGATGCTGTATCAGCTGCGACGCGACCCCGATGGCTGGAAGGTCCTGCCGCCCGAACCCGCCAGCAGTTCTCCTGCGGCGCTGCCGCCGAACCATCCGCCCACGTCAGGGCTACCACCGGGACACCCCCCTACTGTCCAACCCAGCCCGGAACTTCCTCCGGGGCACCCGCCATTGGACGGCGGGCAGCAGTAGGCAGGGTTCGAAACGGAACGGACTTATGCAGCATGATCTCTCCAGCGCCTTGTTCCAAGAAGCTCAGCGGGTTATTCCCGGCGGCGTGAATTCGCCCGCCCGCGCGTTTCGCGCCGTAGGCCGCGAGCCTGTCTTCATCGCGCGCGGCGACGGATGCCGCCTGTGGGACGTGGACGGGAACGAATACGTCGACTTCGTGGGGTCTTGGGGGCCGCTGTTTCTCGGTCACCGCCACCCTGAGGTGATCGCTGCCTTGGAAGGGGCCCTCGACACAAGTACGAGCTTCGGAGCCCCAACCGTGGCCGAGGTCAAGATGGCCGAGCTGATCTGCGAGATCGTGCCGTCCATCGAGATGGTGCGACTGGTGAACTCGGGCACCGAGGCCACGATGAGCGCCCTGCGCGTGGCGCGCGGCTACACCGGTCGCGACTTGGCGATCAAGTTTGTCGGCAACTACCACGGGCACGTAGATTCCTTGCTTGTCAAGGCCGGCTCGGGGCTGGCCACATTGGGCATCTCCGATTCCGGGGGCGTGCCGGAAGGCTTTGCCGCGACTACCCTGCCGCTGCCGTACAACGACGCAGCCGCCGTTCAGGAAGCGTTCTCGACCTACGGCGACAGGCTCGCAGCCGTGATCCTCGAGCCGGTCGCCGGCAACATGGGCTGCGTGCCGCCTCGGCCCGGCTTCTTGCAAGCACTGCGCGATCTGTGCAGCGAGAACGGGACGGTGCTGATCTTCGACGAAGTGATGACCGGGTTCCGAGTCGCGCTGGGCGGTGCACAGTCCCTGTATGGGGTCACCCCCGACATGACTACGCTGGGCAAGGTCATCGGCGGCGGCCTGCCGATCGGCGCGTTCGGCGGGCGGCGCGAGATCATGCAGCACGTCGCCCCGCTCGGAGCGGTCTACCAAGGAGGGACGCTTTCGGGGAACCCACTGGCTGTCGCCGGAGGTCTTGCGATGCTGCGCGCACTCCGTGGCGACCCTGGAATCTATGATCGAGTCGAAGCCTCGGCCGCCCGCTTGCAGGCCGGTGTCGTGTCCGCCGCCGAGAACGCGGGAGTCAAGCTGACCAGCAATCGGGTCGGCTCGATGGTGACCTTCTTCTTCACGGAGCGGGAAGTGCACGACTGGGACGGTGCGGCCAGCTGCGATACCGAATTGTTCGGGCAGTACTTCCGCGAGATGCTGGCGTGCGGGATTTATCTGCCGTGCTCGCAGTTCGAAGCGGTGTTCGTCTCCGACGCCCACGGCGAGACCGAGATCGATCTGGCGATCAACGCTGCAGCCAAAGTGTTGGCAGGCATCGCCGAGACGCAGCCGGCGAGCCCGTCGCAGGGATGAGATCAGCCCTGCGGCACCCGGGCATCAGCGATCACGAAACGCCCTTTCTCGCGACCGTTCCAAGAGTCGAGTTCCACCCTTCCGGCCACGTCGGCCCGGCCGTCGCGCGCAGCGTTCGCCGCGAGGCGGTCTTGCCAGTCGTCCGGGGCGCTCCACCAGACGGCCTCGAATCGGCTCCCCGCGCACTCCAGTGTCGCGAACAGGTGGCCGTTAGCCGTTAGCTTGTGGCGCGCGACCGAGCACGCTCGCACGCCGAACTGCGGAAACTCCAGCCCCGGGCCCCACGGCTCGAGTCGTTGCTGGGCTTGGGCGAGCGCCAAGAGCGCGTCGGCGGCTAGGTGGTTTGGCCTTAGGGCGGCATCGATGACGCGGCTAGGCTCGCACGGAATCGCTGCCGTGGCCGCGTGCTCCTTGAATCGCTCTGCGAGAAAGTCCCGCAGGTCTTCGAGTCGCTGGGAATCGATTTCTACGCCGCATGCCGACGCGTGCCCGCCTCCCTTTCGCGCGATGCCGCTCCTGACCGCAGCGACAACTGCCGCTCCGATGTTGAATTCCAATGCCGATCGCCCCGAGCCCGCCAGGGCACCGTTGTCTCGCTGGGTGAGCGCGATGGCCGGCCATCCGGCCAGCCTGACGAGCTCTGACGCCACCAGGCCGACCGTTCCCGGTGTTGCGGACGAAGCTACGAACAGATTCACCGGGCCGCGTTCAAACGCCGCCAAGTCTGAATGGGATGCCAGCTCTGCCCGAGCCTTGTGGCCGAGTTCCTTGCGGTCTTGGTTGTGCTGGTCAAGCCGACGGGCAAAGTCCCGTGCGGCCTCCCAATCCGATTCGCGCAAGCAGCGCGCCGCAAGGTCCGACTCTCCCATGCGCGAGCCGGCGTTCAATCTGGGGCCGATCCTCCACCCGAAGTCATCAGCGGAGCAGGCCGCTCCTATGCTGGCGATCTCGCAGATCTCGGCCAAGCCATTGCCGCGGGAGGCGGCGTCGCCGAGCAAGCGGACCCCGTGGCGGATCAGCGAGCGGTTGAACGGCATGTCGAGCGGCATCAAGTCGCATGAGGTGCCGAGGGCAGCGTATAGCGTGATGCGCTGCCGGATGGCCTTGGTTTCGGCCTTGGACAGGCCCGCCTGGCGCAGAATCGAACGTGCCACGAACCATGTCAAGGCAGCGGCGCAGAGCGTGCCATGCTCGCCAGGGGATGCCGGCGAGGCGGCCCAAGGATTGAGCAGCACTCCAGCGGCCGGTGTCTGAGCGCCGTGCGCGGGGTGGTGGTCAATCACCACCACATCGATTCCCGTAGCTTGGTGAAATCCATCCAGCAGGCCACCCGCCGCCGTGCCACAGTCCAAGACGGCGATGCAGGTGACGCCCGCATCGGCAAGCGATTTGAGGCAGCGGTCGTTCGGACCGAACCCCTCTGTGTTGCGCTCCGGCACAGCGACGGCGGGCTCTTGGCCGCTTGTGCCACCGGCGAGTCGGAGCGTTTCAACCAGAATCGCCTGGGCCGTAGCTCCGTCCACGTCGAAGTCGCACAGGATTCCGACGCGGCCCGTGCGGGCCGCATGGAGCAGCCTTGCAGCCGCCTCTTCTGTGTTGCGGGGCTCGCCCATCGCGGCAGTGCAATCTCCAAGAGATCGCAGTGCCAGAGCCTGCGGATCGAAGCCCTCCGGCTTGCGACCGGCTAACGCCTCGCCGATTACATCGGGTACGCCTAAGGCGCGCGCGAACTCCTCACAGCGCCGTGACCGGACGGGGGAATCATCCGGCCAGCGCCAGGATAGGGTCCTCAACGCCGGAACTCCTCAAGTGCTGACACGGCGTGGAAATCTCTCTAATTCGACAGTCACTCACCAAGCGCTGTAGTGTCGGAGGCCCGGTGCAGACGCTCGGCGATGCCGATGTCGCGTTCGGGCCGTAGCAGGGGGAACAGGATCACATCGCGGATCGTCGGCGAGTTGGTCAGCAGCATGGTCAGGCGGTCGATGCCGATTCCCTCGCCGGCGGCCGGCGGCATGCCGTAGCACAGCGCCCGGATATAGTCCTCGTCGATTCCGTGGGCTTCGTGATCTCCGGCCGCCCGCGCCTGCGCCTGCTCCTCGAAGCGCCCCAGCTGCTCTAGCGGATCGTTCAGCTCGGAGTAGCCGTTGGCGATCTCCATCCCGCCGCAGAAGATCTCGAACCGCTCCACCCAAGCCGGATCTTCAGGCTTCTGCTTGGAGAGCGGGGACGCTTCGACCGGGTAGTCGCAGATCACGGTCGGCTGGATGAGGAGGTGCTCGCAAGCGGCCTCGAACAGATCGAGCAGGGCCTTGCCGGCCGATACCCCCTCGGGCAACGCGATGCCCTCTCCGGCCTTGCGTTCGTGAATCGCCGCCAACTCGCGGATCTTGCCCACGTCAGCTAGGTCGCCGACGTCCGGCCGCGAATCCTTGTAGGGCCAGTACTCCGCGATCACCTCGGGAAAGGTCAGCCGTTCCAGCGAGCCGAAATCGATTCTGTGCTCGCCGAATTCCGCGACAGTTTCGCCGTCCAGCGCCGCCTCCGCGCTCGCCTTCAACAGCTGCGCGCTGAAGTCTATCAAGGCGCGGTAGTCGCTGTACGCCTCGTAGAACTCCAGCATCGTGAACTCGGGGTTGTGCTGCTTGGACAGCCCCTCGTTGCGAAAGTTGCGATTGATCTCGTACACCCGGTCTAGCCCGCCGATTGTCAGGCGCTTCAAGTACAGCTCCGGCGCCACTCGCAAGAACAGGTCGACGTCCAGTGTGTTGTGATGCGTTTGGAAGGGCCGGGCCAGGGCGCCGCCGTAGACCGGTTGCATCATCGGCGTCTCGACCTCGATGTATCCGCGCTGCTCGAGGCTCGTGCGCAGCTGTCGGATGATCCGGTCCCTGGTCACGAACGTCTGCCGGACCGAGTCGTTGCTGATCAGGTCGAGCGACCGCTGCCGGTAGCGGATTTCGACGTCCTGCAGGCCATGGAACTTCTCCGGCGGGGGCAGCACGCTCTTGGAAAGGAACGCCAGCTCGGTTGCACGGACCGTGAGCTCTCCGGTCCGCGTGCGAAAGACCCTGCCGGCAACGCCGATCACATCTCCCGCGTCAAGGAGCTTGTAGAGTTCGAAGTCGCGCTCCGAGACCTCGTCGCGGCGCACGTAGATCTGGATTTGAACGCCGCCTTGCTTCAGGTTTGCGAAGCCCGCTTTGCCCTGGCGTCGCTTGGTCACCAAGCGGCCGCAGATGCGCGTGCTAGGCTGCTCCGCCTCGAGCTTGTCGCCATCGCAGGGGTCGAAGACATCCCGCAGTTCGGTGACTGTGTGCGTCGCGTCGTACTTATGCGGGTAGCGCTCGAAACCTAGCTCGGAGATCCGCGCGATCTTCTCGAAACGCTGCTGGAGAATGCGATCTTCGGGAGACACGGGGAAAACTCGACCCTAGAGCAGGGCCGGAACTCTTATTGTAGGAGCGCAGTCGTAGTACGCATCGGAGGGTTTAGGGGGACGTTAACGGGCTTAGTAGTAGTCCGAGCAGTCCATGAAGTAGCCGCAGCGATCGCAGCGCAACTTGCAGCTGCGGCTCTCCAGGCGTTGGGAGCAGTTCGGGCAGTAGAGCATTGCGTTCTGCTCCGCGCTGGTCACGGGGATATTTGGTGACGGGCGCCGTGGGTCCGCCCGCTCGTTGGCCGGCAGTCTCGTGTCGCCCTGTTCGCGGTTCATACTCCGACCTCCCGAATCACGTCCAACTTCTCGTCGCTCAGGTAGCCGTAGCGGTTCACCCAGTAACCATGCTGGCCTGCCTCGCGCGCCACCACAAGGCGCTTGCGGAAGTCGTCCACCGGCCCGTAGCCGTGGGCCAGGACGTAGACCGGCGTGTCGCCCGCGTCGCGCTGGGCTTGGTGGATCTTGCGGGTCTGCGCGGCCGGACCGACCGGGTGCGGAACGTCCGGCTGCGGGTACGAGTAGTCCTCGACCGTCGGGAGGCCGTCGTCATCGGCGATGTCGAGCCAGCGCACCAATGCGCGAGCAAGCAGTCTGCTGGACAGGCCGGGATTCGCGGCCAAGATCTGGTCTCCGTAGAAGCGCAGCATCATTGGCCAATGCATGGTGTACAGCTTGCAGCTGATGGCCGACGAGTGTTTGGCGACGCGCCGGAAGTCCATGCCGGACGGAATCGTCCAAGGCGGTGGGAAGGCATTCGGCAGCAGTTCCATCGACTGCCCGCCCGCCTCGTTGATCGTGGAGCGGAAGCCGGCGATCATGTCTTCGACCAAGGCTGCCTTGAAGCGCAACCAAGCGGCCACGCCCGGATAGTCCGAAAGGAGCCGAAGCAGGTGGTAGCGCCCGCCATCGGCATCCTCAGCCCACGGAATGAGATCGGCGTCGGTCAGGCCGCCGTGCAGTTTCTCGTAGAGCCTGCCCACGTCCCGGCGCATGCGCTCGAAGGGGAAGCCCATGCGCTCCGCTGCCCGCTCGGCGTGGTAGGAGAAATCCAGGAATACCGAATCGAGGAAATACGGGGGGTACTCCGGCCAGTCGACGCGCAGCCCGTCTAGGTCCGGATACTGCTGGACAATGTCTCGGAGCAGGGCGTGCTCGTAAGCCAAGATGTGCGGGCTGGCCAAGCTACCGTTCTTGGCTAGCCGGCGCGGCGGAATCGTGCCGTTCGGCAACAGCGCCCTGTCGGAATCGACCGGGCCGCCGAACTGCACTCGATACCCGGGCGGAATTGCGGCTTGCACTTGGAAGTAGACCCGAATGCCGCGCTTCTTGGCCGCTGGTATGAAGTCGTGCAGTAGGTGTCCTTGGCTGCGCGTCAGGTCGGTCGGCTCGGAGGGGCGGTAGCGCAGGCCGGCGTAGAGCGAGAGGTTCGGCTCGAAGCTCGGCGCCGTCTTGACCCAGACCTCGCGTTTGCCGAAGAGCGGGCGATCTAGCAAACGCACCGCGCCGGCGTTCGCGTCGGCTGGAGGCTCGCGCTGACCGGTTTCCCGGTCGGCCTCTTCCATCAAGTACGGCGATGTCGCGACGGCGTTCGCGCCGATGTTGCTGAGGTTGTCTAGCAGCCCCTCGATGCCCTCGCTCTGGATGTATTCGGGTAGGACCGTGACTCCGAGCAGTTTGCCGTCCGCCATGGGCGCACTATATCAAGTCCGATGCGACAAGACCCTAGCTGAGGTGAGTCTTGCAATGGCGCGACGTCGACTGGGAGGCCATCGGCAGCACGGCTGGCGAGCTTTGCGCGAGAGTTCTGGTTCGCGACGCGCTTCAGCCATAGGTGACGCAACGACCATTGACGGGCTGGGCCGATCGCGCGATTGGCTCATCGGGAGTGTGATAGGTTAAGAGAAATACTATAGAGCGTGGGCCTGTGGCGCAGTTGGGAGCGCGCCTCCATGGCATGGAGGAGGTCGAGGGTTCGAATCCCTCCAGGTCCACCATCCTGATCAGAATTGTAAATTGTTGAATCTAATATGCTTAAACAGGAATGAGGACATCTTCTACTGCTAGAGATACCCCTTTGGGATTTGATCAAATGCCAGATTTCGCCGGGTAGGCCACGCTTACGCCGCTCGATTTCCGCGGACTTGGGGCGAAAGCCCACTGAAGACGTCGGCCACTCAGCTGTCTTGCGGGCGGCACGCTCGGCCCTCGGGCCCGACGCGAACCACTTAAGGAGAACCAACAGCATGCCATCCACCACAAGCCTGTCGCGCAGGAGAACGCAAGCTCGCAATGCCGTACTGGGCCGGACCTTGCCAAGTACGATGTCCACCTCGTCGATATGGACGCAGCTGGACGCGCCGTCTTGCGCCCCTACCTCACCGAGCTCGCCCTCTTGCGGCTAACCGCCAACCTGCCTGCGTGGCCGATCGGCATGGAGGCCTGCTCCGGCTCCCACTATCTTGGCCAGACCTTGCTGGCGCAGGGGCACGAACTCTGTCTGATGCCTCCCAACTACGTGAAGCCCTATGTCAAGAGCGAGAAGTCCCGGGTTTCACAATGCACCTCTTTGTGGTTTATGGCCATGAACCGGGCTAGGACCTCTTCAACCAGTCGGACTAGGGCTCGGACGACCTCTACCGGCGCGCCTCCGAAGACCTACGTAGCTCGACGAACGAGACTATAGTGGTCTCAATGACCACCGCGTCGATTTCGGAACTGAAGGCAAATCTGTCCCGCTATGTCAGTGAAGTTCGGCGTGGGGGCGAGGTCCAAATCCTTGATCGCGGAAGGCCCGTCGCAAGGCTTGTGCCTGCCGCAGCCGGGAATGATCGAGAAGCGCGAGACAGGCTTGTCGGTCGGGGATTGCTCCGGCCAGGAGCCGGCAATTCGGCTGTGATTCTTGAGGAACCTCCTTTAGAACTTCCGGTAAGCATTCTGGACGCGCTGCTCGAAGATCGGGACGACCGGTTGTGAACTATTGCGATGCATCCTCGCTTGTACCTCTGCTCGTGTCCGAACAGGGCAGCGACAGTTCTCGCGAATGGCTGGGCCGAGATGAGCCGATTGTGACTTGGTCGTGGACGCGAGCCGAAGTTACTTCTGCGATCGAACGCCGGACGAGAGGCGGCAGCCGCTGGTTGGTGAGAGTCTGCCCGCCGTCCAGGGTATTGCAGCTCGCGTCCCCGCCGAGATGCCCCAGCAGGATCGCTAGGTTGATGGTTGTTGCCATGCCCCCAAAGCTAGGCCACGTCCGCTCGCCGGGCAAGGCGCGGCCGGCTCGATTTGCCCGCAGCGGCGATCGGTCTCGGTTATCCTAAGAATCGCAATGGCCACCTTCGACACGCTAGCGGCCGCGCGCGGCCTGCGCGATGCCGGGATCGATTCCAAGCATGCCGAGGCGATAATCGACGCCATGCGTGCCGCGATCAGCGAGCAGGTCGCCACGAAAGCGGATCTGCTCGAGCTTGAGCAGCGCTTGCTGATCCGGCTCGGCGCGCTGCTGTTCGCCGGACTCGGCTTGCTGTTCGCCGCGCTCAGGTTCGTGGCATAGGCCCGCCCGATTCCGCGCCGCATCCGACGCTATGCTGGCTGGGATGGGCGAGCCCCCCTCTTTGGTCGAGTCATGAGGGTTAGGCACGAAGGACGAACCATGTCTCAGCGATCTCTCGGTCACGCTCGGATCGAACCTTCGCGCCTAGCTCGAGCTGCTCTCGAAGGTTCGCTCTCCCCTGCTCGTGGATGAAGCGTCTCACGGCTTCGTCAATTAGCCGCGAGCGCTGGCCTCGCGACACAGCGCGATCAAGCATGCTGACCGTCTGTTCCGGCAGTGTGATGTTGAGCCTTCGGTTCATTGGGGACCTCGCGTAAGGCAACTCCGACTCTCTGACAATACACACTCTCGTTGTGTGTGCAGATGTGCCCTCATCAGTGTCGGGCAGTGCCTGAGGTATAGGAAAGCACGGCTTGGACTCTCGGGATCAGGCTTGGCTATTAGGTAGACCTCTGTTTGTGAAGTTTCGTTTGCGTAAACCTTGCTGCCCTTGCACTTCTACAGGAAAAACGACTAGTATGGAGTTGTAGAAGCGCAAGGGGACGTTTTGTCGCACATCGACCTTCCGCAGGGCACTCTGGACCTGCTGATTCTCAAGACCCTTAACCTCGAGCCGCAGCATGGCTGGGGGATCTCGGAAAGGATCCGGCAGATCTCCCGCGAGGTTCTCCAAGTCCAGCAGGGATCGCTGTATCCGGCGCTGCATAGGCTGGAACGCCGAGGGTGGATTCAGGCGAAATGGGGCGTGTCTGACAACAATCGGCGCGCTAAGTACTACGAGCTCACGCCGGCGGGGCGGAGGCAACTGGACGATGCATCCGCCTCGTGGCGGAAGCTGTCCGCCGCCGTGGAGATCATTCTTGACACGGCCTAGCCGGAACTTCACTGCGGGTTCAAGCCGCATTTTCCCCATAACCCCTTGAGTGCATGGGGTTTCTCCGGCCCTAGCAGCCCGTGGTAAAAGTCGACTGAAACTCCAACAAATCTCGATCAGGCTTCGATAAAATCGTAGTCATGGCGATGGGTACCCGCAAGCCCGGACAGATCCCGATGTTCCTCGCACCGGACCAACTGCCCCAAGCC
>JAJDZN010000338.1 GCA_022824585.1 Bryobacterales bacterium
CCGTTTGGCTTCATGACTACAGGATAACATCCCTAGCGCCACTTTCGTACATAATTCCCTATATCTAGGCATGGGCTTCGGCGCAGTCGTCCACGTTGAGAGCCCGGGGCATTAATTGGAAATCATATTGCGCCAGGGTAAGCCCTGGCGCAATATAATCCCCTCGGAAAAAGAACAGGATCTGGGCTACTTCCGGTGCTCGGAGGGGGGAGGTAAGTGATGGGCACGAATGCTACGAACTTCCAATCAACCAGCGCTGAGAACGTTTCCCGCGCTCGGAGATACCCGATTATCGACCGCCGGGGCTTCCTTGGACTCTCCGCCGCAGCGCTGGCGTCTCAGGCCTGTTCGCCAATTAATGAACCGGATGCGGAGTCACCTCGGCCGAACGTGCTGTTCGTAGCCGTTGATGACCTCAATTCGTGGCTTGGTTGCATGGCGGGTCACCCCCAAGCGAGGACGCCGAACATTGATCGTCTCGCCTCGCAAGGTGTCGTCTTTCACAACGCGCACTGTCAGGCACCCATCTGCGGTCCGTCCCGGGCGAGCTTGATGTCCGGCTATCTGCCTTCGACCACGGGGATCTACGGCCAGATCAGCGATCACGACCTTCGCGAGGCTTCACCTGAAACCTCTGCGACACCGTTCTTGCCGGAGTGGTTCGCTCAGAACGGGTACCACACAATGGGCGTGGGCAAGCTCTTCCACGGGCATGCCCCAAATGGTGCATTCGCTGAGTCCGGCGGACGCGAGGCAGGTTTCGGCCCGAAGCCGCCGAAACGCATGAAATGGGACAGGAACAAGACCAGCACGGACTGGGGGCCGTTCCCGGATGCCGACGAAGAGATGCCAGACTTCCGTACGGCTCAGTGGGCCGTCGAGAGGCTGGGGCGGCAGTATGACAGTCCCTTCTTTCTCGGGGTAGGCTTCCTTCGTCCGCATGTTCCTTGGCATGTTCCAAAGAAATGGTTCGACCTCCTCCCGGTCGACGGATTGGAGATGCCTGCGTATCTGCCGGGTGATCAGGACGACGCGCCCGCGATCTCTCGCGAACTCCACGCCTTACCCATGATGCCAACCACGGATTGGGCGATCGAGACGGATGAGTGGAAGAAGATCGTCCAAGCATATTTGGCGTGCATCGCATTCGTGGACGCACAGGTTGGCAAAGTGCTCGACGCCCTAGACGCAAGCCCGTACGCCGACAACACGTATGTCGTGTTGTGGGGCGACCACGGCTACCACATCGGCGAGAAGAATCGCTTCGGCAAGCACTCGCTCTGGGAAGAGGCCACGCGGACTCCGCTCATCGTGGCCGGGCCTGGGATCGTCCCCGGAGACACGCAGAAGCCAGCCAGCCTGATCGATCTTTATCCGACGCTGCTAGACCTCTGCGGCCTTGCCGCGAATCCCGCGAACGAAGGCCATAGCTTGCGACCGCTGCTCGAAGGCCCGAATTCCGCCAAATGGCCGCATGCTGCCTTGACGACCTATGGACGCAACAACCATGGGATCCGCGACGAGCGTTATCGCTATATCCGCTACGAGGACGGATCGGAGGAACTCTACGATCACGAGGACGACAACCACGAGTGGCACAATGTCGCCGCCGACCCAGCCCATGCAGAAGTCAGGGATCGGTTGGCCGCGCAGCTGCCCGAGGTGAACGTGGCGTGGTCAGAGAGGTCGGTTTACGACTACAACGACTACTTGACGGTTCACAGGCGGAAAAATCTCTGAGTGGGCCATGCCGCGCATGTCGGCCTCGGTGCTTCCGAGGAATAGTGGGCCTGATTCGGTAGGGAAGCAGCTGGCAGTCGTCGTATCATCCAAGCGAATGCGACTCGCCGATGTTCTCTACGCTTCAGTTCTTGCCCTTCTCCTCCTCGCCGCGTGTGGCGCGGACCCTGGGGCCGAAATTGAGAGCAGGGATGGAGCTAGGCCCAACATCGTCTTCATTTTCATCGACGACCTCGGCTACGGCGACATCGGACCGTTCGGCTCGACTGTCAACCAGACTCCTCACCTCGATCAGATGGCGGCGGAAGGCTTGGTGCTGCGCCAGTTCTACGTTTCGAACACCAACTGCACGCCGTCGCGCGCGGCGCTGATGACCGGGACGTACGCGCATCGCATCGGCATGGACGGCGATGTGCTGTTCCCGGGCGAGCGTCGCGGCCTCCATCCAGACGAGATCACGCTCGGGGAGGTCATGAAGGCAGCCGGTTACGCCACCGGCGTCTTCGGCAAGTGGCACCTAGGCGATCAGCCGCAGCACTTGCCGCTGGAGCACGGATTCGACGAGTACTTCGGCATCCCCTATTCGAACGACATGTGGCCCGGGAACCTGCGCGGCCACCGGCACACCAAGGAACCGTACACTCCGTTGCCGGTCATGCGGGACGACCGGGTGGTTGCATACGTGGCTGACGGTGCGGATCAGGCGCTGCTTTGCGAGGCGGTCACCGACGCGGCCATCGAGTTCATCGAGGAGCGCAAGGACGAGCCGTTCTTCGTCTATTTGCCTCACGCCTACGTGCACAGGCCGCGATACGCACGCCCGGAGATTGCGGACCGAGCGAACGGAGACGTGAATCGGGCCGTCGTGGAGGAGGTCGATGACAGCGTAGGGCGCGTAGTCGACGCGCTGCGCGCACTCGACCTCGCAGAAAGGACCTTGGTCATCTTCACATCGGACAATGGCGGCGCTACCGGCATGAGTATGGGACCGCTGCGCGGTGGCAAGGGAGGTCCCAAGTACGAGGGCCACATGCGCGTGCCGACAATCTCTTGGTGGCCAGGTACGATTCCGGCGGGAGGGGAGACGGACGAGATCGTCACGGCCGTCGATATCTTGCCCTCGCTGGCAGCCTTGGTCGGCGCGAATCTGCCCGCCCTCCCGATAGACGGCAAGGATGCGCTGGAAGTCTTGCTGGACAAGCCGAACGCGCGTTCGCCGCACGAATTGCTGTTCTACGAGGACGAAGCAGTTCGCCGCGGGGATTGGAAGCTCGTCCTCGGAGCCTCTGGCGGTTTCGAGTTGTACGACCTAGAGGCGGACGTCGGCGAGACGACCGACTTGGCTTCTGCACACCCCGAACTCGTCGAGGAGCTGCGCATGCTATTGGCAGACCACGCCGCAGAGATCGCCGCCAACCGGAGGCTGGCGGGCGACTCCCAGACGGCGCGACCGCTCATCGCTGAGCCGGGAGACCTTCCCAAGTTGCGAGACCGAATGGGAGTCGACGATTTCGAGCCTGTTCCGGAGCGCCGCTAACACTGTGGCGCATGCTTCCCGTCGCTGACCGCGCAACGGTAGCCGGGACCAGCTAGAAACAGGAGATCTGGGCTCTTGGTAGGGTTGGGCAGTAAGGGGATTTGATCAATGTTGCATTCAGTTCGCGCTCGCATCGTCCGCTCAGTCAGCGCATTCGCAGTGATGGTGTCCTCCATGGCTTTCCCTGCGTCTGCGTCCGCGCGACAGCCGAATGTCATCGTCGTCATGACCGACGATCAGGGCTATGGCGACCTCTCCGCCCACGGAAATCCCGTGCTCAGAACGCCGAGCATGGACAAGCTCCACTCACAAAGCGTTCGATTCACCGACTTCCACGTAACACCCATGTGCACCCCCAGCCGCGGCCAGCTGCTGACCGGGCGAGATGCAATTGACAACGGTGCTTCGTTCGTGTGCATGGGGCGGTCACTCGTCCGGGAGGAACTGCCTACAATGGCCCAGATTCTCGGCACTGCCGGATACGCGACCGGGCATTTCGGCAAGTGGCACCTAGGCGACAATTACCCGTTTCGACCGCAAGACCGAGGGTTTCAGGAGACCGTGCATCACGGCGCCTGGGGGATTACGTCCTTGGCCGACTATTTCGGCAACGACTACTTCAACGATCACTATCGCCACAACGGCCGCATCGAGCAGTACACGGGCTACTGCACGGACGTTTGGTTTGACGAGGCGATGGCCTGGATTCGACGTCAGGCGCGCGACGAGAAGCAGTTCTTGGTCTACTTGCCCACAAACGCTCCGCATGTGCCGCTCTGGGTGCCGCAGAAGTACATCGACCCGTATCTGGGGAAGGTCGAATCGCGCATCGCGAAGTTCTTCGGGATGATCGCCTCGATTGACGAGAACATGGGGCGACTGACCGCGCTCCTCGACGAATTGGACATCGCTGACGACACGATCTTCGTCTTCCTTGGCGACAACGGGACGGCGCAGGGCGAGACCGTTTTCAATGCCGGCATGCGCGGCAAGAAGCGGTCGCTCTACGAAGGCGGCCACCGCGTGCCGCTCTTCTTGCGCTGGCCGGCAGGCGATATCGGGGTGCCGCGCGACGTAGATGCCCTGACGCATGTGCAGGACGTGCTGCCGACGCTGCTCGACCTCACCGGCGTGGAAGCCCCGTCCGAAGCCGCTTTCGACGGCGTCAGCCTAGCGCCGCTGTTGCGGGGAGAGAAGCAGGATCTGAGCGACCGCATGTTGGTCACGCAGTACGGAGGAGTCTTCGAGAAGCATCGCGATGCCGCGGTGATGTGGAACAAGTGGCGCTTGGTCAACGGGAAAGAGCTGTACGACGTTGGCAAGGATCCGGGACAGACCAAGGACGTCGGCGAGGAGTTTTCCGAAACAGCCGCCAAGATGCGGGCCCACTACGACCGATGGTGGGACGAGCTCATGCCGGTGGCCGAGGCGTATCAACCAATCGTCGTAGGCGGGCGCGCTGAGAATCCCGCGCGGCTGAGCGCCTCGGATTGGAACGGGGTCTACTGCGACAATCCGGGCTGCGTGCGAGGCGGCCAGGCCCTGTCAGGACCGTGGAGCATCCGAGTGGAGCGGGCGGGCCGCTATCGATTCTCGCTGCGTCGCTGGCCGAAGGAATCCGGCCTTGCCTTGAGCGACCCGGCAGAGCCGCTCAAGGGCGAATACGGCGACCTGATGGCTGGGAAGGCGTTGCCGATTGCCCAGGCCAGGCTGCGCATCGGCGACGTGGAGTTGCGGCAACGAGTCAGCCCGCACGATCAGGAAGCGGTCTTCGAGACTGAGTTGGAGCCGGGCGAGAGGCAGCTCCAAAGCTGGTTCCTCGACGAGGCCGGCGCACTGTTGGCCGGAGCCTACTACGTGGAAGTCGAGCGCTTGCTCGACAAGGCTCGAGGAACGGATTCCTCGTCCCTGTGCCCGCCAACCGACTCCTCTTGTATAGACGGCCGGAAGTGACCTGTCCGGCGGCAGGCACTGGCGCTCCCGCTCTGCCGTGCCCAGACGCACCCTCGAGGGCGCTCGACCGGGCGAGTGCGCTCGTCGCCGGGCGCCTCACCTGCTTGGGCTTCCGGGAGAAGCCGGACGCTTCGTTCCGATGCGAACGCGGTTGAGAGCCATCAAGTCACTTCGCGGCGACTCGATGACGCGGACCCTCAGCTCGGTGACCCCTTCAGGCAGCTGCATCGTCCCGACCCGATGGGGCTCGAAAAACGTGCGGCCCGGAGTTGGCAGTACCGTGCCCCGCAGCTCGGTCCCAGCGACGCTGATCGCGAATTTCCCGCCCGCGTCGTCCAAGTCGCAACCGTAGACCAAGGAGACTTCGTACTCGCCGGCCTCGGCGACATCGATCTTCCAAGCTACAGACTCACCCGGCTCCTTCCACCCCTCGATCGTGTCCCAGTAGTACCCTCCGAACATGTACACGGTGGACTCTTCGACCGGTTGGTTGCCGAGCGGCGCCGGCGGTGCGGGATCCCGGTGGCGCACTTGGGTGACGCTCGCGTGTTGCCCCTTGTGGCGCGCCCAGCTCGGCAGCAGGTCGATTGGATCCTCCAGATTGTTGCCCACCGGGATTGCGACGGGCTCGAAGGTCTTCTCGGCAGTGACTTCGGCCAGCCATTCTGTGAACTCCTGTCGGAGTGCCGCGGCGATTTCCGGCTCGGTGGCGGCGATATCTCGTTGCTCGCCCGGGTCCGCTTCTAGGTCGTACAGCTCTCTCCCAACGAGTTTGTACTTGGGGCCGGCGATTGCCCAGCGGGATTCGATGCTGGGCCCGTGCCGGTCCCAGATATGGAACAGCCGCTCGTGCGGGCTCTCGTCCGTTGAGCCCGTCAGCAGCGGCAGCAGGCTCTTGCCGTCAAGCGCTACTTCCGACGGTGCCACGCCGCCCGCGATTTCGAGCAGCGTCGGGAACAGGTCCAGATGGGACCCCCTAGCGTCGGTCTTGCGCCCCGCCTCGAACCGTCCAGGCCATCTAGCGAAGAAGGGCGAGCGCACGCCTCCCTCGTAGACCGAGGCCTTGCCGCCTCTCAGGCCTGCGCGGTAGTGGCGGCTGACGCCTCCGTTGTCGCTCATGAACAGAACCACAGTGTTCTGCCTCAGGCCGGACGAGTCGATGAGGCCGAGCAGGCGCCCGATCGCCGCGTCGCATTGCTCGACCAATCCGTAGATGCGGGCGTCGTTGCTGGCGACGCCCCTGGTGCGGTACTTCTCGTGCAGGGCATCGCGCACCAGAAGGGGCGAGTGAGGCACGTTGTACGCCAGATACAGGAAGAATGGCTGATCTCGATTAGCGCGAACGAACGTCGATGCCGCGTCTGTCAAGACGTCGGTGATGTGTCCTCTGACGCTGATCGGGCGGCCGTCATTCAGCAGCGCGTCCGGCTCCCAGTAGCGTTCCGTATGGCCGGCCGAGAAGAAGACCGACTCGTCGAAACCGCGCTGATCCGGATGGAAGCGGCGGTACTCTCCCAGATGCCATTTCCCGAAAATACCGGTCCGATAGCCGGCCTGACGCAGCGCCTCCGCTAGAGTATGCTCGCCGAGGTGGAGTGTGTCTCCGCCGAAGCGGGTGTTGTAGAGACCGGTGCGCAGGTAGTGGCGGCCCGTCATCAGGCCCGCTCGCGTGGGAGCGCAGACGGGCTGGACGTAGAAGCGTGTCAGTTCGACGGATTCGGCTGCGAGCCGGTCGAGATTGGGGGTGTCGATCTCTTGGTTGCCGTGGATTCCGAGATCCCACCAGCCCTGGTCGTCGGTGACGATCAGCACGATGTTCGGCTTGGATTCGGCACCGGCGAGCAGGCTTCCGATGCCCAGTGCTGCCAGTGCGAGTGTCGTTGGTCGCAATTGCGTTTCCTCGCCCGCCCCCGAGTGTAGCGGAGGGACCACTCGGTAGCCGGCCTTGAGCAGTGGTTCGATTCGCCCAAGCGCGCGGCTTCCGGCGGCGGCTCTGGATCGAGGGAGGCTCATTTTTCGAGCGAGTATCTTGGAGTAATGGAGTCCTTTGCCTCGAAGGAGACGATGTTGAGCTCGGTTGCGCTACTCGCCACTGTGATCGTCTCGGGCGCGTGTTCGCAGCCCCCGTCGTTCCTCGCCGAGCCCGTCCTTGTGTCCAATCCCAACCTGGCAGTGCCTCTGGCGGCTGTGCTGGAGTTTGAAGCGTCTGCCCCAGTGACCGCGCTGATCGATGTGACCGACGGAGACCACGCGTGGCAACTCGAGTACGGCCCGGAGCTCGATCCGAGCGCGGGTCTGCCTGTGGTCGGCATGCGTCCGGATCGTCGGCACGAGGTCCGAGTCTCGATCCGTTCGGGAGACGGAGCACCGGTGCCGTCCCCGGATGTGCTCGAGTTCCAAACGCCGCCGCTGCCCGAATGGGGTGTCGATTTCCCGCCCATCGAAGTTGCGGTCAGCAAGCCTGGCGAGATGGAGCCGGGAGTCACGCTGTTCAACCCCCGCCGGCGCAGGGTCGGGCGCAGCCAAGCCGTGGCCGAGTTCAACGCCGCCTTCGGCATGCTGGCGGCTCTCGACTCTGCTGGGGAAGTGGTCTGGTACTACAGCGTGGATTCACGGATCAGCGACTTCGAGAAGTCCGGCAACGGCAACCTGATATTCGTCACCGCAGACTTCCGGCTGATCGAGATCGATTGGCTGGGAAACACAGTGAACCAGTGGTACGCGACTGGCCGCCCGCAAGGGCCGACCGATGGCATCGCCGTTGACACCCTCACCTTCCATCACGAGATCGACGAGCTGCCCAGCGGTAACATCCTGGTCCTCAGCAGCGAGGTGAGGGAGATCGACGACTACTACACCAGCGAGTACGACGAGAACGCGCCGCGCAAGCGGCAGAAGGTGATGGGCGACGTGATCGTGGAGTTCGAACGCGACACGGGCAACGTCGTCTGGGAGTGGAGGGCATTCGACCACATGGACCCGTTCCGTATCGGCTACGAGACGTTCTCGAACTATTGGATCCGGCGGGGATTCCCGGACACGGTGGACTGGAGCCACGCCAACAACCTGCTGTACGATCCGGCGGACGACTCCGTCGTCGTCAACTTCCGCTACCAAGCGGCCGCGATCAAGATCGACCGCCAATCCAAGGAGATCGTTTGGATCTTCGGCGAGCCAACCGGCTGGGGCGAGCTGTCGGACAAGCTTCTCAAAGCCGACGGGGATCTGCAGTGGCCTTACCACCAGCACTCGCCTCAGCCGACTCCTAACGGAACCCTGATGATCTTCGATAACGGCAACTATCAAGCTCGGCCGTTCCGCAAGCCCAGCGCCGTCACGGACACCTTCACCAGGGCAGTCGAGTACGCCGTCGATGGCGAGGCCATGACCGCCCGACAGCTGTGGCAGTCGGAGGGCATGGGGCCCGATCGGGTGATCTCTATCGCGATGGGCGACGTGGACTGGCTGCCCGCGACCGAGAACGTGCTGGTGGCGTACGGTGCCTTGTTGGGCCCGGACTCCCTGGGCAAGGTAGGGTGGGAGTCCAGTTCTAGGCAGCAATTCACCCAGTGGACCCGCTTGCGCGAGTACAAGCGCGCGGATCCGCCCGAGGTGGTCTACGAGATCGTCATGAAGGGAGACCGCCCTGACATGGGTTGGACCCTATTCGGAGCGGAGCGGATCGACGGGGTCGGGCCTTAGCCGCCGTTTCGCGAGTCCGTGCAGCGTCCCGGGACGGCCATTGTGCAGTTCCGCTGGAGCGCGCTCCGTTCGCCGATGGTGGGTTCGGCAATCGAACCCGTGTCTGTCCTGCTCGACGGGTCACCGGGGGGCGACTGCTGGGCTTCCCAGGCTAGGCGGAACTTCATATAGGCCAATTGGCCGATAACCTCTTGAGACTAAAGGGCTTTGCCCCGTTTTGAAGGCTCTGTAGCTGGATTTTTGTTCCCATAATATGTGCAGTGCAACATTTTCTGTTATTGTTGTTGCAATTCGCTA
>JAJDZN010000136.1 GCA_022824585.1 Bryobacterales bacterium
CAATTGACTTTGCCCCGCAAGGAGGTTCTCGACCGTGCTTTCCACGATCTTCATGCCGGGAAACTGCCGGTTCAGTTCTGCAACCGCCATCCCGTCACGCTCAATGCAGACGATTCGGAACTGCTGATCCTCGGCGACGGCACCGCTCTCCGTCAACTCGAGCATACCTTGATCGATGAGCAATCGAACATCATGCGCTGCCGGACCCGGAAGAGTCAGAAACAGAGGATGAGTATCCTCTGGATACTGGTCAGAGTAGGCCTCAACTTCCTCTAACCAGAAACCGCGCATCACCTCCTTCTCTGGGCGCTTGTCGGCCATCGCCACGTGAACCGGCTGTTGACCCATCACTTCCGCAACCGGTCAGTGAGTCGCTTGACGAAACGGGCCAGCACAGGCTTCGGTAACACCTCTTCGGCAACTCCAATTACGATGTCGTACAGCTGGCTAACCGAGTACTTCCTCGTCAACTTCACCGCGCCCGTGTCACTCCCTGCCTCATCCCGCCACGTCTCCTTCATCTCCTCCATGGCTTGCGGGGCCATCGCGGTCCTGTCGGCAACAACGCGTTCGATCTGCCGCATCTCGCCCTTGGCCTGCTCCACCCGCCGTTCCGTGGCGCCGGCGCCGTACAATTCCCGCCTTACGTCTTTCAGGAAGAGAGACAGGAATTCGTGCAGGGCCTGTCGCAGTTCGACGTACGCCGGATGAACATCGCGAAGCGTGCTTCGGTCGATGTTCATAGCGTCTTCAAGTTCATCGTTTGCCCACACTTCTCCGCTAACCCATGTCTTCAACAACGGTCCTTCCGACGCTGGAAATCCCCAATACGTCTTGTCGTACTCCCCCACGGCGGCGTGCCGGATGCGAACCAGAACCCCTTGCAATTCCTCAGGCTGGATCCGGCCATGTTGCGCATAAAAATAGCCTCGCGCTGCCACCCGGTCGCCACGATGTTCGAACGTTCTCGTTAGCGTTCGCTTTTTGCCCGGCCGCAGAACGATCGGCTTTCGGACATCTGTACCGTCGTACTTTAGCGTCAGACTCAAGGCGTTCGCCTCCGCGGAGAACTGTTCTAGCCCGTCAGCCAGGACGGCCTCGGGCGCCCAAGCAGGGGCATAAGCGACCGGCACATTGAGACCGATTTGCAGCAGGGTCTGCGAATATAAGTCTAGGTCGGTCCACGAACGCAGCTTTGGATCGGCAAGTACATCCGTAATCGACTCCGGTGATTTTCCATAAAGGGATCCCGGCTGATGTCGTGCGTCCACTCCCGCCAAGAGATCTCTTGCCTCACCGCGAATCTTCTTGAGAATAAGAGTAGTGTGATGATCAGTCGGATTGGCAGATAAGATCTCACCTACATAATCAGCTTTGGCGAAGTCACCTCCGTCCCGCCTACGCTCAGCAGCATCCATCCTCATCATCCTGAAGTTGATAATCACGTGCAGAAGTTCTTCACTGTTGATCTGTGTAGAGTAGATCTCGAGTTCCTCACACAACTCATTTGCCGCAATGAAGCCAATGCCTATTCGGCCAATCTTGGGCCGGCCACTTGTCGTCGCATCTGAGTTCTCCCGCTTGCGTGACTCGGCGATTCGATTGAAGTGTGCCACAAACTCATCTCTTGAGAATCCCGTGCCGTCGTCTTGGACGATGATCCGGTCCGCGTCCGGCTTGACCGATACGTGAACGTTAGGCGCATCCGCATCGTAGGCGTTATTTATCAGCTCTTTCAGACACGCAGCAGGCGACTTGTAGATGCCGGAACTCAGGTGGTCCACGATACGCGAAGCCACCTTGATCTCGCCCGTGAATTCTTCGATTTCGTGTGCCATTGGTCACCCACTCGCGACGAACTGTTGTCGTGAACGCTGCATCGACAAGGGCGCTCCCGTGTGGACCTCGGATACCCGAATCGCCGGTTGCGCCCCTAACCTGCTATCTCCCCTCATGCATGGGTCCGCTTGGTGCGTGTCGATAGTCCACCAGCTCATCTTCGTATGGTCTCCCGAGGCGTGTTGCGCCCCGCACGAACGGCTCTGGCCCGGCGGTCCGGCGTAGGCCTCCCCGCACGCGCGCCAAGAGTTTCGGCGAACAGAACGGCTTGACGATCTTGCCCGCCGCGCCGGCCTTCGAGCGCCTTGGCGAGTCGTTTCGTTGCGCCCCGTTCGGTCGCAATTGAACTCAGCCGCTGGCGGATTCGTTCTTCGAGGGGTCAACGAAGATGTAGGTCGAGCCACGCACGGTGGTGGGTGGTAGCGGTTTCCCCTTCACCGCAGTGACCGCGCGACCCTTGCCGCCCTGGGGACCGACTTGCTGGTATTGACCGGAAGCGGGCTGCCTGGGTACCCAGCTTCAAATCGCTCGTTCTGGCCATCGTTGCTCCGTCCTCCCATGTACGGGTGTTAGGTGCGGGTTTAGCCCGCCTCGCGCCCGACCTCTTACGATGTAACGTAACACCACCCGGTCTGCGGATCCCGAATCGAGCTTCTGAGCCCTGGCCGGGAGCCAGGTGCGCCGCCGGCAGTCGGCGGCGGAGGTTGTCCGATGTGAAGAGACACCCAGATTTACGCACCCGGGTTGCTTCAAGCAGTCTTGATGTCACCTCCTTGCGCGGGAGCGGGGTTGGGCGGCCTGAGGAGGCCGTCGATCTCTCGGAGCCTGTAGCTGCGGCCGTCGATGTGGATGATGTGTACGTGGTGCAGCAGGCGACGAGGATCGCGGTGGTGAGGATCTCGTCGCCGGCGAAGATCTCGGGCCAGTCGCGCAGGTGCTTGTTGGAGGTGAGCATGATCGAGCCCTTCTCGTAGCGCGCGCTCACCAGGCGGAAGAAGAGGTTGGCCTCCTGGCGGTCGAGGGACCGGAAGCCCACTTCGTCGATGACGAGCAGCGCGCTGTTCAGGTAGCGCTTGGCCTTGAGCCTTCGGCGCGGGACCGCCGCGTCTCCCTTGAGCACGTGCATCAGGTCATCGAGGAGGAAGTGGGTGGTGCTGAACCCGTTCTTGATGGCCTTCACGCCGAGCGCCACGGCGAGGTGGCTCTTGCCGACGCCGGGCGGGCCCATGAAGAGCACGTTGTCGGCCTCGCGCACGAAGGCGCACGTGGCCAGGGTCTCGAGCTTTGATCGGTCGGCCGTGGGCCGGAAGGTCCAGTTGAAGCCCTCCAGGGTCTTGCCGACCGGCAACCTGCTGACCGGCGCGGCCAACCGACACGACGGTAAAGGGAATGCCGACCAGCCGGGGCATCAAGCGCGTGACAAAGGCCTCCTTGAAGGAGAATGCGGTACACTACATTTAGATAAAGCGTGACGACGACACACGGTCATTGAAGTTGTGCGGCTTGGACAGATCAGGAATCTCCTCCACCCTTCCTGTACCACGGAGATCGATGTAAGTTGCCGCGTTGCCGTCCGTCTCGAAGTTCTTGTCGCGGTATAGGCGGTAGGTGTGTCCTGCTGGGATCTGATGCCGGGCCGACGAGACCGCATCGCCGAATGCTTCACCCTGAACTCGAGTCGTCTCGTAATCCGCGAGGGCAGGCGTACGTTCCCCGTAGACCGTAAGGCGCCGACCGCGATATTCGGTGTGCTCGAACAGTTCGACCCACGCCTGCTCCATCGCACCGATCTGATCGCCCTCCGGCGGAAACTCTGTACGGAACTCGGCGAGACGGATCTTGCCGCCGATCCGCCAATGGTAGGCAGAGAGCAAAGTGAGCCCTGACTCCGACATGTGAATCCCACCAGCTGTTGCAAAGTTGCAGTATTCGCCGCAATGAAACTCCCTTTCTGCTAGCTTGGTGATGGCCGCAGGACCTAGAGAAGGGGGGTTGGTCTGAAGCGTGGCGATGTCTATCTGAAATAACTGTGCACGATTGCTGCCGGAAAGGACGGGCGTCGTGGACGGATGTGTGTTCCCCATTGCGACTAGATACAGTCTACCGTCGACCTGCGGCACGAAGGAGATGGATTGGAAGCGAATCAGCTCTTGGGGTCTGGGCAAAAAATCAACCTGTTTCCACGTGACCAGTGGATCCGAAAAGCCTGCCCGAAAATCGATGCCATCCGACAGATAGACGTCGAGCCGCGGGGGCAAATCCGGATCCGAATCTGAATCGGTCCACACCGCGCACAGATAGTAACCGCTCTCCAGCTTGGTAAGCGCCACGGCACCGGCCATACCGACCCTCCGGTGGCGGATGATCTCGTGACCGAAGAAGATCGGTTCTTGGGGATTGGCCATATTGAGAAAGACGACTCTCGAAGCTCCGGAGTCCAACGCCTCCAGCGGGATGGCTAGTACGTCACCGAGCAAGCTCATTCCTCCTGCGTGCCAGTAGTCCCCCTTCGCAAGCGAGACCATTCCAGTCAACTGGTCGGTCCCTGGAGGGTCCCCGGACAACAGGTTGGTCCCCATCGGTCCGGACTGTCTGGCCGCGTCCATCTCCACAAACAGGAGCTGAGCTGCACGGTCCACCGCGTCTCCGGCTGACAGCACGATCAGACCCGTTTCCCCAAGCCGCTGGATGCCTTGGATGTGATTTCTTGCCAGGTTAGTATCGCTGTTACGAGGTGTGTACTTGTCGCCCGGGATGAGCTTGTCGTCGTCACGGATGAGCAGCCGTTCGCCGACCTCGGAGAGTCGCGCGAACTCCAACGGAACATCTGCGATCGACGGACGTTTGGCGGAAAAGTCGACCTCGCCCAGCTCGTCGACGCGTGGGCTGTCGCCGGGATATTTTTTGGACAATGGCATCACAGATTCCCTACTGACGTTCGGCTCCTATCGGTGAAACTAAACAAAGTTATGTATTCTGACACGTCGAGACAGACCCACTAGAAAGAGAAACGGTAACCGACGCCGAGCCCGATCGTAACCTCATGATGGGTCTTGGGGTCAAAGGCGTCATTGATCATCAGCCAATCGGCAGCCAGCTGCGCCATGATCTCGCCTGGGAGGCGGCAGGCCAGTCCAATCGATAGACCACCACCAGCATTCCAATCGCTCGACTTCAGTTGCCCTACTTCCCGGCTCGTATAGCGCATTTGAAAGCGTGGTCCGAGCCACAACCGAGCGGTGATTCCCGAGGGTGTTGGAGCGTAGACACCAACTCCGAGACCCAGAGGGAAATCAATCTGGGCGACATCTCCCGCTAAAGAATCATCGATCGCATGGTGGCCAATACCGAATAGCAGCGAGAGTACGGGGAATTGGATAGTCTCTTTCAGCTGCAAGGTGATGTCGGCCGCCCGCGCCGTTTGGGTCTGCTGCCCACCCTCACCGGACGTAAGCGCGCCGGCGGCAGCCCTGATCCGCACATGACCGAATCCTAACGCAATGTCACCATTCAAGAGCCTCCGGTTGCTAACCGCGCGGTATCCGTGTCCGTAGCCCACCGCGATTGTTAGTTCGGTGACCGAGAGGGCCGGGCCCGGATCGAGGTAAACCGGACGGGAGGCAAGCTGTCCTGAGGCAGGGGAAACGACGGCAATCAAAGCTGGCAATAAAACGCCAACGCTTGCGCGCACTTTACCGAATCCCATCGTCAGTCCTCCAAATCGCCATTCGAAGCAAAAGCACGTCGGCTTCGTTCGACTGTTCGAAGATGGACCTGAGGTCGGTGAAAGGTCAAGTCAAGGGGCTAGCACCTAGACTTCAGTTCTACCTCCCCTTCGGCAGCTTGACAATCGCGCAAATCCGACGGTACCGCGCCTCATGACGATGTCGCTGGTACGGGTGGAGGACGTTTTGTGACTTCGATTCCCCGCTGGTCGTCGAGCGTCTACTACCGAGTCAGGATGACGCTGTATGCTGCGCCTAGACCTTGGCTCGTTCCTTTCTGATGTCGGGAAGTCCTTGGCTCACGATATAGGCTATGAGAGGGACGACCGCGGATGTTGACGATGTGTCAGTGGTGCAGCGGCCGGTCAATGAGCGCGGTGGCCGTGACCTCGTCGCCGAAGATGTGACCCCACTCCTCGAAGCTCTGGTTGGAGCTGAGGATGGTGGAGTCGACCTCGTATCGCCGGTTGACGAGCTGGAAGAAGAGGGTGGCGCCGATGCGTGAGATCGGCCGTATCCGATCTCGTCGACGATGAGCAGCGGCGGGTGGGACAGAGCCCCCGAGCAGCTTGTCCCGCCAGCAGGCTCCGCTCTACGATTCGCTTCGACGACGTCTTGGGGCTTGTCACGAGGGGGACATGCGCGAGCACCTGCGGAGGACCCGGAAGGTCAACTGCCGTGGGGCGGGCCCACAGGATTCACCAGCTGCCGTTCCTGCGACTCCCTCCTCGTCGGTCTCCTGTTGGCGCTCCCTCGCATGGTCCGCCGCGGTCGCCGTGTTTGCCGCCTCCTGCGGCGACGGCGGCGCCACCGAGCCCCCGCCTCCCCCGCCGCCACCGCCTCCTCCCGTGCCGGCCACGATCACGGTGGTGCCGACTTCGACGACGCTGTACTCGATCGGAGTCGAGACCAACCTCCACGCGACCGTGCGCGACCAGAATGACCGCGTCGTTCATCGCCAGACGATCGCCTGGTCATCGGGCGATCCCTCCGTGGCAACGGTAGACGACCAGGGGCGCGTCACGGCGACAGGAGAGGGATCCGCCGAGATTACGGCCGCGTTGGCCGATGTCGAAGGAGGTCCGTGGGGGACGGCGGGCATCGTCGTCGACATGACGATGACGCGAGCCCTCGTCGCGCTCTACACGGAGACCGGGGGTTCGGAATGGACCAACGCGGAAAACTGGTCGAGCGATCGCCCGCTGCGCACCTGGTACGGCGTCGAAATCGATCGAGTGGGTCGGGTCACGAGGCTGGACCTGGCGGGGAACGGCCTGGAGGGCCGCATTCCGCCCGCCCTGAGAGACCTGGGGAGCATCGAGCGGCTCAACCTGTCGGGCAATGCCCTTACCGGCCCGATTCCGCCCGAGTTCGGAACACTCCGGAGCCTTCGGGAATTGGACCTGCACGGAAACGCCCTGAATGGTTCGATTCCGTCAGCACTCGGGGGTCTCGACAGTCTGCGGACACTGCACCTGCACGAGAACGAAATCAGCGGTCCGATCCCGCCTGAACTCGGAGGCCTCGACAGCCTCCAATCACTGCAGCTCCAGGGGAACGAACTGAGCGGTTCGATCCCGTCCACCCTCGCAGATCTCGGCAGCCTGCGGTCGCTGCACCTCCAGGAGAATGGACTCACCGGGCCGATCCCGTCCGAGCTCGGAGTTCTCGCGAGCCTCGAGTCGCTGGACCTGCATGAAAATCCACTGAGCGGCCCGATTCCGCTTCAGTTCATCGATCTGCGGCTCACGCGCTTCAACTGGTCCTCCACCGACCTTTGCGCGCCCCCGGATCCGGTCTTTCAGGCGTGGCTACGCTCAATCGCGGAACATTCTCGAGGTGCGGCCGGCGGCGGGAACGGGAACTGTCCAGGCTCCCCTGTCCTGGCGGTGCATGGTACTCACCTGACTCAGGCCGCACAGAACTTCGAGGGCGACGTCCCCCTCATCGCGGGGCGGCCGGCGCTGCTCAGGGTGTTCGTCACCGCCGACTCCGCGAACACCTACCGGCCCCGCGCATGGGCTGCCTTTCAGGTGGATGGCTCGGAGGTGCACAGGGTCGAGATGGAGTTCCCATCGGTCGAAGGACTGCCGGAGCTCGTGGACTCCGAGGACCCCGACCGGTCCTTCCATGCGATCGTGCCCGGAGATGTGCTGCGGCCCGGAGTCCGGATGGTGGTTCAGGTCGATCCCGACAGCGTGGTGCCGCGGGCGATCGGCAGGCTGGACCGCCTGCCGGAGCGGGGTTCCCTGCAGCTCGACGTTCGGGCGATGCCGAGCATGGATCTGACCATCGTTCCCGTTCTCATGGGACCTGCGCCCGACAGCAGCGCGCTGGAGTGGGCCTCGGCGCTCGAGCCTGACGGCCCGACCATGGAATTGCTGTCCAACATCCTCCCAATCGGGGATCTCAGCTTCGAGGTCGCCCCGGCCTTCCATACATCTACCGAGATCCGGCCCGTCTGGACGGGAGCCGGATACGAGGGGATGGCGGATGTACTCCAGGAAATCAGACTCGTCCAAACCAGCGCCGGGGCTCTGGACGAGTACTGGTACGCGGTCGTGGCCTTCGAGCGAGGGGGGGTCGGACTGATTGGAGCTCGGACCAGCCTCGGTGTGCCGAAAGCCACGACCATGGCCCACGAACTGGGGCACAACATGAGCCTGGCGCACGCTCCGTGCGGCGATCCCGGCGGCGTGGATCGACGATATCCGTACGAGGCCGGCAACATAGGAGTGCCGGGTTATGATTTCCGCAGCGGCGAACTGGTCTCCTCGGCCAGCTTTGACCTCATGGCCTACTGTAGTCCCCGGTGGATCAGCGATTACCATTTCGCGAAGGCGCTGGAGCATCGCTTCGCAAACGACGCGGCTTCCGGACACGCCGCCGGGGACATCGGGACCAAGCATCTGTTGCTCTGGGGCGGCTTGAGTCCCCGCGGCGACGTGAAGTTGGATCCCGCTTTCGTGCTGGACGCCTCGACCAAGCTGCCGTCTTCGCGCGGGCCGTATCGGCTGGAGGGTTCCGGACCGAACGGCGAGAGCTTGTTCCGCCTGAACTTCGCCCTTGATCGGGTCGACCACGGCGGAGGCAGCTTCCTCTTCACGATCCCGTTCGACGACCGATGGACGCACTTGCTCGATCGCATTGTCCTCTCAGGGCCGGAGGGCGTTGCCGTGCTGGATGGTGCGAGTGAAGCGCCAATGGCACTCGTGACGGATCGCACGACCGGGCGAATCACCGCAATCCTCCG
Organism: Bryobacterales bacterium; assembly: GCA_022824585.1. Classification (GTDB taxonomy): domain Bacteria; phylum Acidobacteriota; class Terriglobia; order Bryobacterales; family UBA6623; genus VXMF01. Next base: position 8,818 of record JAJDZN010000136.1, read on the forward strand.
GGGCGAGGACGCCGTGCAGAGTGCCGTCACTTCCCTCACTCTGGCAGCCGGATCGGCTCCTCCAACGGACATTCTGATCAGTTGCGGCCTGCCCCGAACCGCAACCGACGCGATCCGTCGCCATCCTTGCGCCCGAGACCCCTGAAGTTTCCTTGAGAACCCTCCTCGCCACCCAGTTTCCGTCGAGCACTGGCACGATGCCGTCGGCGACCGCACCTTCGGCGACGCCATTCTTGACCGCCTCCTCAACAACGCGCACAGGGTCGCCCGTGCCCCCGGCCGGCTTCGCCCGGCATCACCGGACGACTTCGCACGGAACGGCCGGTCGGCATCCGTCGGAACGGGTGGACGACTTCGTCGGAATAGGCACCGGTGACCGCCGTCCAGATCCTGAACAACCACGCGCTGCCCTTCTTCGAGGAGCACGGAAACCTACAACCGGAACCGCCCGCACCGCGGCCGCGGCATGGAGGGGAGAACCCCGTACCACGTCTTCAAGAAGGGGAACCGGAAGCCCCGCACCCGGAAGAAGTCAGCGAGGAAGGAGGTGAAGACCGCAGCCTGAAGCGCTGACCTCGGCGAGGCCGGGTGTCAGGTGATTACTGTACTTGTACACACCGGCCGATTTGTCGACCTGTTCAGACCTTCCTTAACTGTAGATGACGAGATGGTCGTTGGTGACGAAGAGCATACACGACCGGCGTCATACATCGACCATCATAGCGGCAGTTTAGTCTGGATTCCGACGGGGCTGTCCCAGCAACTGACGCAGTTCCAACCACTCCAAAAGGAAACCTGATGCCATCGCACCCCAGAGATCATTGATACTCACGCTGATGAAAGAGTCCAGCTGTCCCCATCGGGAGAGGAGGACTGTTCCGATGGCCGCTGCCAAGATTGCCCCAACACCACCGACACCGACAAACGCCCACCAACTCATGTTAGGGCGCTGCCCTGCCTTGAACATGGCAACCAGACGGATCAAGAAGGCCACCAAGCCACCGGTAACGGCTCCGATTAGCAGTATGATGATCGGCAAGTCGATCTCGATTCGCGCTTCACCACGCGCGATTTCCGAATCGCTTAAGTTCACAACACGCCCTGCGGCAAGCTCTGGAGGCCTCGTCCACGTATGAACGAGTGCGGTGAATCGATACTCGCCGGGACGAAACTGGAGGAAATCGACCCATCGCACCCTGGACGTCGTGTCAGCTGGTGCAACGAACCACATCACGACGTATGACCCGCCGGGGTCAATGCGAACGAGTTCGCCTGTCGGTACCGCCGGGACTGATGGAAAGAAGGCACCCATCGACGAAACCCGGCCGCCGCCCCATATTTCTGGAGGCGGTAGGAGCGTCGTGAGCTCGTTCACAATCCAGACCGGTCCGTCCATTCTGTTGGTGATGGTACCGAGCACCCCAAACCTCCCGCCGGCCGTGGGCTTGGCTTGAGTACTCTCAAGCGCAATCTCGACCTGACTCGATTCCAAGGATCTGCGGGGGTGTTCCATCACTGACGGGAAGTTGGATGCCCTGTCCTCTGTAAAGCTCCAGTATGCCGAGAGCAATTCCTGGGCGCGTGCCCATCGGACTCCCGCTGTCATACTCTGAGCTTCCTCAAGTGCGGCGGCCTCTTCCTCCGACCCAACGTCTGCCCGGAGATATCGACCGTAGGCGTCTACGGCTCCCTCGCCCAGTAGTCGTTCGACAAGGGATCGTATCGAATCTTCGATCGCTTGCTCCTCGGCCGACCCAACGGGAACCGTCCTCCATTCGGCCATCAGGCTGTCGAAGCGTGCCGTCGTTTCTTGAGCGAGCCCGGTCGCTGGGGCAGATGCGGCTACAAGAGCCACCAACGAGTACAAGATGCGAGTAAGGATGGGAAGGCGTCGGAATCTAGACCTCATTGCTCTTCGTCCTTTATAGTGGGTGGCGGGTTGCGGACCGGCCATCGCTGTCCCCCGGCACCCTTCGTCCCGCGCGACCTCGGTCGCGCGGTCAGGCAGGTCCATAAACCCCGCCCGTGGGCACGCTTGCAGCAGGTACTTCTGGCCGCCCGTCGCGCCTACGCGATGCCCCGTCAGCGACGAGCAGAGCTACGACGCGTGCCAGCGTCCGCGTGTTCCCGACCCTCCGCAAACGGGTCGCAATCTCCTTCACGTTGACGGCACCCCGTCACCGCGGTCAACCCCCAAGCCGAACTGTCCTTCGAGCATCGCCTCTCGTTCGTCCTCGACCGCAACAAGACTACAGGGGGACAGCGCCGCCTCCAGAGCAGCATCGTCCAGCCCCTCAGGCAGCGGCCAGGGGAGCCCCGCGGCGCTCGCCCGGCCCGCGTAGTCCTTCACCGTGCTTTTGGCGATACCGAGTGAGGCGGCGATTTCGCGGTGGCTTCGCCCTAGCTAGCTCGTACTTGAGGCGCATCAGTTCTCGGATCTTGGCATGGACAACCTCTTCTCCGACACCCCTCCTTCCTCGTCTCAGGGACCTCGTCGAGAAGGGAAGAAGGGGGCACTACAGCAGGTTCTCCATCACCGCTACTCGTTCACTCCAGGCTGATCGGCATGCGCCAGAATCCGCAAAACAGCGAGGAACCTCAAATCTCGACCGGCACGCCCACGTCAATCTGGTTGGCGACCTCGGCATAGAGGTCCACGTCAACGTCAGGTGCCCGAATGCTGACCACCAGAGAATACCGCACCGCTCGATCGTAGTGCGCCAGCGCCGGACGCGTCTTCCACCACCCGGACGTGGGATACACCGCAATAGCACCCCGACTGGCAAGATCGGCTGCGGTTCCACGCCAAATGTCGCCGTGAAGGGATCCCCGATGGCGGTTCTGCGTACCGATCAGCCACGCCGAATCATCACCGCTCGTGCCGCTGGCGTACTGGTCGTCACGGGCCGCAGCACTGATTCGACCGCGGAATGAGTCGAGGGTTTCGAGCGGTCGCTTCACGTCGAAGCGAAGACCGTGCGACTCATATCGGTATCGTGATCGAACTCCTCGCCGCGACGGATTCGGCTCAATGAAGTACGAGAGGGTCACGCGCATCTCGACCGGCGTATTGCCAAGCTCCTCAAGAGACCCATGTGGCCACGGGAGCGTGTGGATCTGCATGTCCCGAGTCACCACACTTCCCGATTCGCCACGCTCGAAGGGGACCAAGGTCTCTTCCACCACCATGGTCAGAGAATTGGCGACGCTCCAAAGGGCACGATCCAGGTCCGGTACTCCGAAGCCGCAGCGACGCAGAAGCTTCTGGTAGTCTCCCTTCCGTCGATTCTGGCTTGCGGGCAGATAAGCATCCTTCATCGCGTCGGTCCACTCGGCGGAATGCACGATCAACCCGCGAACCGTCTCCGGCCAGAGGCCCGGATAGGCTTCCATCACCCCGGCTGCCAGCCGAGCAGCGAGAGCGGTCGATGCGCTCGTGGCGTGAGTCGTGGTGAAATATCGCTCCGCGGGGCGGTGGCTCGTCGTCAAGAGGCTGAGGCTCGGGATCGGTACGGCGCCCAGGGAGTCACTTGCGGCATTCCCGCCTTCCAACACAATGTCCGGCTTCAACGGCCAGTGCCTTTCCCACGGCAGAGATGTGGTGCTATACGGACTCAAGCCTCCCTTCGGGGCGATAGGTGCGTATCCGCCGGTGTCCGTCCCAGTTACCCGCACCAGGTCAGTGCACGCGCCCACTGTCAGCACGTTCCAGGCCTGCGCCGGATCATGCACACCGTCCGAGTCGTTGCTTGCCGGATAGTTGCTCCACGCCATGTTGTCGTTGACGTTGCCCGCCGATACGACGAGCAGCCGCGGATGGCTGCCGTGTTCGGATGAGTCGGCCGCCAAGGCATCGAGGGCCGATGACCACGCAGACGGCCGTCCGCGGTCGCGGTTGTCTCGAGCCGTGATGGTCATGCTGAACACTCGTCGGTGGCTTGGATCGGAGATTTCGGGTCGAGCAGCCGCTTCGATCGTCAGGTATCCGTGGTGTTCTGGATCGGTACCTGTCGCGCCATCGCGCGGCAGCAGCTTCACTGATTCGAGCCGATGCCCGAAGTCGACCGGACCGCGTCCGGCGAGCGCTTCCGTCAAGTCCCCGGCCAGCGCGAGTCCTGCCATTTCCGTTCCATGGCCGTCAACGTCGTCGGTGCCCCAACCAGGCTCGACCGTGTGCAGGTCGTCGGCGGCCAACGCGGGGGACAACAACGGATGACCACGGTTGACGCCCGTGTCGAGCAGGCAGACATAGGGGACATCTTCGTCACTGGACGGATAGCGAGTCCTGGCCAAGAGGTCTTCGAGCCACTCCAGTTGCTCCGAAGGGTGGAGAGAATCGAAGAACTCCGCCGTCTCCTTTGGGCGCCGCAACTCAGCGATGTTGTTCAGTGTGACCATGGACGCCCGCACCCGCTCCACCGAGGCATGCGCCAGGAGGACGGTACGCTCCGGGAATCGCAGCTCTCCTTTAGCCAGGTGCATGCCTTGGAGACGGGCTCGCTCGCGAAACGCATCGGTCGTTGCTCTTCGATTCCCCCTCACGGGTAGCCAGACTTCCCACCACACCGGCTCAGCCTCATTGGTGGGGAACTCTTCATCGTCATCGGTCCAGAGCGCCCGAAGGCTGGCCGCCCTGATTCGCTGGATGGCGTCGAGTAGACGCCTGTGATCTCGAGGACGATCACGAGCATCCTTGCGGCGGTCGAGATAGGCCACAATCAATTTCTCGAAGTGATCGAGCTTGCCTTCTGGCACGAAAACGGTCGCGCGTGTGGTTCCTTCCTCATGGCGAACATTCAGCAACTCGATTCCCTGGTTCTCTCGAGCCAGGCTCTCGAAGGCCAACTCCAAATCGGGGAAGCTCTCGAATTCGACCTGTAATCCCAGACCCTCTTCCATCCCGGCGTCCCGCTGGGCATCCCCCGTGGTTTCGGCAATCTCGCGAAGCGCGTCCAGTTGCCCCTGGAGAGCCGTAGCGTGGCTTGGCCGATCGCGTGCCGGAATGTCGGGACGGTCCCCACCACCACCACCTGGGTACCGATACGGTTCGGTGTCCGTTACGCCTTCGAGAAGGAAGTGCCGATTCCGCCCATCGTTTCCGTTCGCCATTGTGGGGATCGTGCGCCGACTACGCGTTTGGCTCCGCCAGCCTGTTGCTGACCGCCTTGAGCTCGTCGATCACGACCCGAATCTCCTCCCCCTGGATCCGCGCCCGCTGCCCGACCAGTGCGTCTTTGAGAACATCGTTTGCTACTCGCGCCACATCCGCGAAGCTCAGTCCCATAGCGCAGTCGGCGAGGTCGCTCCACGCGATGTCCCTCGAGGCGGCCGGACCAAGCCGGGTTTGCAGTAGCTCGGCGATTTGGGGGACGTCCGGCATCTCGAAGTGAAGAATGTCGTCAAAGCGACGGAAGAGTGCGCGGTCGAGTACCTTGGGATGATTCGTCGCTGCCATCACGATGCTGTGGGAGTCGTCCTGCTCGATCATCTGGAGGAAGCTGTTCAGAACACGCCGGATTTCGCCCACGTCGTTGGAGATCCCGCGTTCCGAACCGATTGCGTCGAACTCGTCGAAGAAGTAGACGCCCCTTGTCTGACCGGTGGCGTCGAAGATCTGGCGCAGCTTGGCTGCGGTTTCTCCCATGAACCTGGTGATCAGGCCGTCGAGCCGAACCTGAAGCAGGGGGAGACGGAGTTCCCCTGCCAGGACGGAGGCGGACAACGTCTTCCCGGTACCCGGAGGGCCCACGAGCAGGAGCTTGCGCCTCGGCGAGAGGCCGTGGTCGAGGATCTCGCCGGCGTGGCGCTGTTCGCGAACGACCCGGCAAATGCGACTCGCCAAGGCCTTTCCCAGGATCATGTCCCCGAGCCGCGCCTTGGGGTAGGACACCTGGAGCAGGTTGGCCAGCTCCCCGCGCGGCCGACCAATCGGGACCGGGGATCCTGCGTCACGCCGGCTCTTGGCCTTATCGATGATGTCGCGCAGATCGGTGGCCAGTTTCCCGTGCCCAACCTTCGCTTCGTGGGCGGCGACCTGCATCGCGACCGAGATGAATCGGTCGTTGTCGCCCTCCAGGTGCGACCTCAGCAACGCCTTGAGCTGCTCGGCACTGGCCATGGAAGCCTCCGGTTGGGAGTGCGAGTCGGGTCGGTGGGAACGTAGCGATTCATCCGGTATCGTGCCCGTTTCCGTGCTTATGCCGCACGCCGCATCACGTCACCCGCTTGGCGCGAGAGCTCGCCCAGGAGTTGGGCGGCGTAGCCCCGGAGCCGGAAAAGTCAGCCAAGAAAGCGTGAAAGCCGCAGCCTGAAGCGCTGACCTCAGGCATGACCTCGTCGCCGCTGTGACCCCACTCCTCGGAGCTCCGGTTGGAGGTGAGAATGATGGAGCCAACCTCGTAGCGCCGGTTGACGAGTTGGAAGAAGAGGGTCGCGCCGGTCACGTTGACGGTCGTCCATGCCGGTGCGGAACGCGCCGAGACGAGGTCGACGCGGACGCGGCGAACCGGACGATCCCGCTGTCCAGGATGAGAACCGGGTGCAAGTCGTTTGTTGCTACAGGTCGAAGTTCGCTTCGGGCCATTCGAACTGCAGTGCAGTCGGCGACACTTCCCATTTCTCACCAGAAAATCTTGCCAACCTCACCTCCAGGCGTCCCGATGACTGGTCCAGGAATCTGAAGAATCGCGCTGCCGGCTCGGCCTGATCGAAGATTGGCACGAGCACGGTATGCATATGCTCGCCAGTGCGGACCATGACGGCCTTGGCCCAAGGTCCGTCGCTACTCATACACAAGTAGAACAGCCCGTCCGTTATCGTTCCCTCAAGTCCTGTTGTCGACGACAAGACGGGGCGCACGAGGTTTTGGAACTCGCCGAAATGGGTCCGTGCTTCACGCAAGATCTCAGCCTTTGACTGCCCGGCCAGCTGATCGAAGAACTTCCCCAGCACGTCGCGACCCATGAAACGCCCGCCGGCCGAGAGCGCGTACCGGTATCCCACCAAATGAAAAAACGTGAGGTGTGCGGCTTTCAGCAGCGAGACCAACGCCGCGAGCCGAAGGTCCTCCTCAAAACGGATATCCCACTCCTTATCCTCAGCCCCCAACAACGTCTCGGGCGGGAGCTTGAACACGAGTTCGATCTGCTCAGATTCTTGCTCGATCAAGACCGGTGAGAACTCGGTCGGCACGCGACCCTTGGGGGTGTAGTGATCGACCTCTTGGCCGTCGAGCATGATCTTCGGTCGGAGTTCCCTCGTCAGCTCTCGGTCCGCCAGGACGTCCAATGCCTTCAGGTTGTCTTTGTGCTTCAGCTTCACGAAATCGGCCTCGAACATGGCGCCGAACCAACTGTCGACATCGGCACGCTGGATGGTCCATGTCCGATCCGAGCCCGGGAATGCCTCGTTGATGATGTGAGCTTTGCACAGCTCGACATCCTCGTCCCGCTGAAGAATGGGGCAGAAGAACTTATGGGGCGTGGCACCGCAAACTGCTTCGTAGTCGGCATTGAGCCGGCCGAGTGCTTCCTGTGCTCCGGAACCCATGGGCTGTTTCGTGGTTGGGATATTCTCGAGAGAGCCGACAGCTTGGGAGGTCGGGCCGTCGGACGGTCAGACCCCGTCGTCGGTCGGATTCAGCGCCGCCCGGATCGCGGCGGAGGCGTCCTCACACCATCCGCCAAATTCGGGGTGCCCCCGGTAGAAGCCGGCCATCCCGTCAATCTTGGCCGCCACCTGCCGCCAAAGCGTCGCGATCGGCGTCAGCTGCATCACCTCCGGCGGCGTTAGGTGCCGCGCCACGTCGCCAAGTCCGGCGGCGACGTGGACGCCGTACCACCTGTCCGTTGCGGCAATCCGCGCAAGCGCCCGGAGATGCAGGTGCGGGAAATCAGTCACTTGCTCCAGATTGGTTAGCTCGCGCAGCCCAACTCGCGACCTAGCGACGGTGCTCATCGTCCCCTCCTCCTCACTTGTTTGGCCCTTGTGTTCTGGGAAGAGGCGATGCTTTCGGGTACACCGCTCTCGCCCTCCGACTCACCGTACTTGACATTCTTCGTGATGTCAAGCTGGATGATGAAATGTTGCGGCAAACGGACGATGTTGCGCTGTTGGCGCCTTCTCTTTACGTTGTTGTAGTCTCGTCGAGTCTGCGTCCCCTGAGAGAGGCCTTCATGTCACTTCATCATCCCACGCTTCATGACATCATGATGGCTTTCTCGAAGGCCGACTACTGCCGACGGTATCTTGAGAAGTTCGACGACTGGCTTGCAGGGCTCCCACCCCTCCCTGTTGGGCGAGAGGAAGACATGCGGAAACTCCCCAAGACGGAGGCGGTCGTTAGGTTGCTGGAAGGGAATCCCCACAAATCGTTCACGACTCGAGAGATCGTTGACGTTCTCCAGAACTGGGGGTTGGAGTTCAGCGGCAATGCGATGTCGTCTACCTCAAGCATGCTATCTCGACATGCGTCGCTTGGGAGAATCAAGCAGGTCAGTCGGGGCAAGTGGCAAGCGAACAAGACCGGCAGATCGGCGATGGCGTCTTTCGATGCCATGTTGTACGCCTCACCATCATTTCAGCGTGGCTTCATCAAGGGACCGCCCAAACCCTCCGACGTTACTGATACGCTTGAGGAGTTGTTCGGCCCTTCGAAATAAGGCGGACGACGCCAAGCTCTGCGTTGTCGGTCGGAGCGGCTGCTCCGCCCGGTCTACGGGAACGACCGATGCCGAGAGCTTGATCCCTACGGAATACGCTCGAAGAGCACGGCATCCGGCCCGAAACTCGTCCAGCCGGACATACTGCCCCGCAACGCGGTTTCGGAGCTCTGCTCTCCCGTGAAACTGCCTCGACGCCCGTCATCGTAGCGGAAGCCCAACGCAACACCCGCTCCGCTGTGTCGCCCGCTCACCGTCCCGGAAACGACCAGCGGCTGCATGCTCGGACCGCCCACCTCGTTCCGTCCTTCGCATGATATCCATGCGCCCCGTAATGCGCGGTCGGGCGGCGCCGGCGCAAGCCAGGATCCGCTGGCGATGCATCGCTCTGGCACCACGCCGACCGCGCGTCTTCAGCGCGAGCTCTGCCAGGGCCGGTTCACCGTGTAGCGGCCGACGGAAGTGATGCTGTCCCGTTCGATGTCAACGAGCCCGCGGCGTTGCAGCCTGGCCAACGCGGCCTGGACCGTCCGCTTGGACAGGCCTGTCCCCTCCGCGATCTGCGTCAGGCTCAGCTCGGCCGCTTCATCGGCCGTCTGCCGATACAGGTAAAGGTAGGTCAGATAGGCACTGGGGTGCCGATCGTGCCCGACCAGATCGGGCAGAAGAACATCGATGACATGGGGGTCGATTTCCATCGACCGAAGCTGGCCGCGTGTGAGGCATGTGGCAACCGTTGCACCAGCAAACCATTCACGCCTTGACCCCGCCAGACCGGCTGGCTTTGACTACGGCCACGCGTGAAGATCTTCTCGAGCCATGGAGGGCCGCAATGATCCGACGAATCAAGTTCACTTCCATCCCCGTCCAGGACCAGGACGCCGCACTCGACTTCTACACGAGCAAGCTGGGCTTCCGCGTGGTGACGGATCAGCCACTCGGTGAGCAGCGCTGGATCGAGCTGCGCATCCCCGGAGCGGACACCCGCGTGGTGCTCTACACCCCTCCGGGCCAGGAAGATCGCGTCGGAACGCCATCGAATGTGAGAAAATGACAGATCTGAACGGAGCCTGCGCGCTGGTGACGGGAGCAAGCCGCGGCGTGGGGCGCGGCATCGCGCGAGGTCTGTACCGCGCGGGCGCGACGGTTTACGCAACCGGCAGGTCCATCGAAACCGCCGACCTCGACGACGCGATCGTCCGCGTAGCCTGTGATCATTCCGATGACCAGAGTGTCGACCGCCTGTTCGAACGGATCGTGACCGAGCAGGGACGGCTCGACGTACTCGTCAACAACGCCTGGGGCGGTTACGAGAACATGGTCGAGGACGGCCGGTTCACCTGGTCGGCGCCGTTCTGGGACCAGCCGCTATGGCGTTGGGCGGCGATGATGGATGTCGGCGTGCGGGCCGCATTCGTCGCCAGCCAGCATGCCGCACGGCTGATGGTGCCGTGTCGGCGCGGTCTCATCGTGAACGTCTCGCAGTGGGCGGCGCAGAAGTACCACGGCAACGTGATCTACGGCGTCTCGAAGGCCGCCACCGACAAGCTCACCGCCGACATGGCCGTCGAGCTACGCGACCATGACGTTGCCGTCGTATCCCTATACCCGGGCCTCGTGCGGACGGAAGCAGTGCTTGCGGCCGGGGTCTTCGACCTCGACAACTCGGAGAGCCCCGAGTTCATAGGCCGGGCCGTGGCCGCGCTGGCCGGCGATCCGGACGTCTGCCGGTGGACTGGACAGGTGCTCGTGGCGGCCGAGCTCGCCGAACACTACGGCTTTACGGACATCGATGGGCGGTCGCCCCGGCCCCTCACGCTGACCGATGTCTGACGTAGGAGCAACGCGGCGCGGCCTCGCCCCGGAGCCGGAAGAAGTCAACCAGGAGGAGGTGAGAACCACCGGCTGGAGCGCATCCCTCGGCGCGGGCAACACCGGCCCGTTACCAGCCCCGTTGCCCATCCGGCGCGCCTCTTCCAAGGCGGCCATCGCCTCGGCCGTCACTGGTGTCCGGTCTCGTGCGCGAGCACGAGCGCGACCTGGAGTCTCCAGCCGACCTGCAGCGAGACTCGGAGAAGCGCTTGGTACTCTTTCTTCCAAATGTACACATACCGTGCGCGTCCCGTAGGTTATGTTGCGTGAAAGGCCCACGGTCGAGCCCGACTCGCCACGGCACGGCCAATGATCGGGCGGTCCCCTTCACAGAGGTCCCCGGTTCCCGCACGGACCGGGTCGCGGAGGCGCGTAAGTGCGAGCGATCTTCATCCGCAGGAGCAGCGACGGGATCCACTTGTCGCCGGTCCGCAGGCGGGCCGGGACGCCGCGGCACCGGTTGCTCATCGTTGGGGCGGCGGCGCTGTCGGCCGCGCTCTGGGCCTATGCTTGCGGGGATGGAACAACCGAACCGCCGCCCCCACCCCCCGATCCACCCCGGGCAACCACCCTGACGGTCACCCCGGCGACCGCCCAGTTGACGGCGCTGGGTGCCACCGTGCCGTTGACGGCCGAGGTGCGCGATCAGAACGGAAACGTGATGGCTGGGGCCACGGTCACCTGGTCCAGCAGCGACGCCTCAGTGGCCACGGTGGACGGGTCGGGGCTGGTCACGGCTGTAGCCAACGGCACGGCCACGATCACGGCCTCGTCCGGTGCGGCCTCCGGAAGCGCGATGGCGACGGTGGCGCAGGAGGTGAGCGCAGTCGCGATCTCTCCCGCCGCCGGCACGCTGGTGGCGGGCGACACGCTGCGGCTCTCGGCCGAAGCCAGAGACGTGAACGGCCACGCCGTCGCGGGGGCTGAATTCGCGTGGTCGTCAAGTGACACGAGTGTGGCCGTGGTGGACTCGGCTGGTCTCGTGACCGGCGTCGGTGCCGGCGAGGTGACGGTCACGGCAACTTTCTTGGGCGTGGCAGGCAGCGCCGAGCTTGCGGTGACGGTGATGCAGTCGGCGGGTTCGGTGGTCGTATCGCCGGGCGCCGATAGGCTCGCGCCCGGTGACACGCTACGCCTCGTCGCGGAGGTGTACGACGAGGACGGCCACCGGGTCGACGGCGCGGTTCTCACGTGGTCGTCGAGCGACGTGTCAGTCGCGACGGTTGACGGATCGGGACTTGTCCGGGGCGTCGCGGAGGGGATGACGACGATCAGAGCGATGGCGGGAGATGCAGAAGGATCCGCCGACATCACGGTGTCAAACCCGGACCGGGCCGCGCTGGTGGCACTCTACGAAGCCACCGACGGGCCGAACTGGGTCAACGACGACAATTGGCTAACGGACGCTCCACTGGGGGAGTGGTACGGGGTGCGCACAGATGGTGCCGGGCGGGTCTGGCTGCTCGACCTAAGCGGGACTGGCGGAACATCCGGGAAACCTCATGGCCTTTCCGGCCCCATCCCGCCCGAACTGGGCAACCTCACCAACCTTAGGTCGCTGAGGCTCGGCGACAACAATCTCTCAGGCCCCATCCCGCCCGAACTGGGCAACCTCACCAACCTGACCGGGTTGCACCTTAGCAACAACAATCTCTCAGGTCCGATTCCGCCCGAACTCGGCACACCTCTTCCCGTGTAGTCCACCAAGGTCCATCGAGTAGGCCATAACACGTTACTGGACAACGTGTTTCGTGGAAC